>JALHNN010000436.1 GCA_022843505.1 Sulfuritalea sp. | reverse complement strand
CCTCGTCGCCGAGCGTGCAGTTGGCGTCGAGCACGAACTCCTGCCCGGTTTTGATCTGCACCGGCCCGGAGGCGAACTTGCCGATGCGGATCTTGGGCCCTTGCAGGTCGGCCATGACGCCGACGGCACGGCCGGTATCATGGGCCGTCGCGCGCAAGGCATCGATGCGCATGCGGTGGTCGTCGGCCGTGCCGTGGGAAAAGTTGATGCGGACGACATCGACGCCGGCGGCCACCAGGGCCAGCATGCGCTCGGTGGTACTCGACGCCGGACCCAGCGTGGCGACGATCTTGGTCGAGCGCTTGTGAGCTGCGGTCATCCGGCCGCCCGCTGCTCGAGCATGGCGACAGCCGGCAGGACCTTGCCTTCCAGGTATTCGAGGAAGGCGCCGCCCGCCGTTGAAATGTAGGACACCTTGTCGTAGATGTCGTATTTCTGGATCGCGGCGATGGTGTCGCCGCCGCCGGCAAGCGTGAACGCCTTGGTCCGGGCGATGGCCATGGCGATGGCCTTGGTGCCCTCGCCGAACTGGTCGAACTCGAAGACGCCGACCGGGCCGTTCCAGACCACGGTGCCGGCCTTCATGATGATGTCCACCAGTTCCTGCGCCGACTTCGGACCGATGTCGAAAATCATGTCGTCATCGACAACCGCGCCGGCGTCCTTCTGCACCGCGGCCTCCGCGGCGTCGAACTTCTTGCCGCAGACGACATCGACCGCAATCGGGATGGTCGCGCCGCGCGCCGTCATCTTCTTCATCAGCGCCTGCGCCGTGGGCACCAGGTCGTCCTCGCACAGCGACTTGCCGACGTTCCTGCCCGAGGCCTTGAGAAAGGTATTGGCGATGCCGCCGCCGACCACCATCTGATCGACCTTTTCCGACAGGGACTCGAGCACCGTCAGCTTGGTCGACACCTTGGAGCCGCCGACGATGGCCACCATAGGCCGCGCCGGGTTGGCCAGGGCCTTGTGCAGGGCTTCGAGCTCCTCGGCCACCAGGAGGCCGGCGCAAGCCGCCGGTGCAAACTGGGCGACGCCGTAGGTCGAAGCCTCGGCACGATGGGCGGTGCCGAAGGCATCCATGACGAAGAGGTCGCACAGCGCGGCGTACTTCTTTGCCGTGTCCTCCTTGTTTTTCTTCTCGCCCGGATTGAAGCGACAGTTCTCCAGCAGCACGACTTCCCCGGCGCCGACATCGAATCCGCCATCGACCCAGTCGCGCACCAGGCGCACCGGTCGGCCCAGCTTGGCGGCCATCACATCGGCCACCGGTTTGAGCGAGTTCTCTTCGGTGAACACTCCCTCTTCGGGACGCCCGAGGTGGGAGGTGACCATCACTTTTGCGCCGGCCTTGAGGCAGTGTTCGATGGTCGGCATCGACGCCGTGATGCGGGCGTCCGAGGTGACCTTGCCATCCTTGACCGGGACATTGAGATCGGCGCGGATGAAAATGCGCTTGCCCGCAAGGTTGAAATCAGTAAGGCGCTTGAAGGTCATTGCGGGGTCCCTTCTCTTACTTCGCGACGTGTTCGACGAAGCGCAACATGTTGCACGTATAGCCGTACTCGTTGTCGTACCAGGCGACGACCTTGACGAAAGTCGAGTCGAGCGCGATGCCGGCGTCGGCGTCGAAGGTCGAAGGCAAGGGGCTGCCGCGGAAATCGGTGGCGACCACTTTCTCCTCGGTGTAACCCAGTACGCCCTTCATCGAGCCCTCCGATGCGGCTTTCATCGCGGCGCAGATTTCCTTGTAGGAAGCTTCCTTGATCAGCTCCACGGTCAGGTCGACCACCGACACGTCGGAGGTGGGCACGCGGAAGGACATCCCGGTCAGCTTCTTGTTGAGCTCCGGAATCACGAGGCCGACAGCCTTGGCGGCGCCGGTCGAGGACGGGATGATGTTCTCGAGGATGCCACGACCGCCGCGCCAGTCCTTGTTCGAGGGTCCGTCAACGGTCTTCTGCGTCGCCGTGGCGGCATGCACCGTGGTCATCAGGCCGCGCTTGATGCCCCAGGTGTCGTGCAACACCTTGGCCACCGGGGCCAGGCAGTTGGTGGTGCAGGAGGCGGCGGAAACGATCTTCTCGCCGGCGTAGGTCTTGTGGTTCACGCCATAGACGAACATCGGCGTGTCGTCCTTGGACGGGGCGGACTGCACGACCTTCTTGGCGCCGGCGTCGATGTGCTTCTGGCAGGTGTCCTTGGTCAGGAAGAAGCCGGTGCATTCGATGACAATGTCCACGCCGATCTCGTTCCACTTCAGGTTGGCGGGGTCCTTTTCGGCGGTCAGGCGGATCTTCTTGCCATTGACCACCAGGGTATTGCCATCGACGGCGATGTCGCCCTTGAAGTTGCCATGCACCGAGTCGTATTTGAGCATGTAGGCCAGGTAGTCGGGCTCCAGCAGGTCGTTGATGCCGACCACTTCGATCCCGGGAAAATCCTTGGCGATGGCGCGAAATGCCATGCGGCCGATGCGACCGAAACCGTTGATGCCAACTTTGATAGCCATTTAAAAATCTCCTGACAGTGATTAGATGAGCTTCTCAACCGCCTTCACGACGTTGCCCGCCGTGAAGCCGAATTCCTTGAACAATTGCCCCGCCGGTGCCGACTCGCCGAAGCGGTCGAGGCCGATGACGACGCCATCGAGGCCGACGTACTTGTACCAGCCGTCCGTCACGCCGGCTTCGATGGCGACGCGCGGCACGCCGCGGGGCAATACCGCCTCGCGGTAGGCCGCATCCTGGCGATCGAAGACATTGGTGCTGGGCATGGAAACCACGCGCACCGGGATCTCGGCTTCCATTGCCGCCTGGGCTTTGAGGGCAAGATCGACTTCCGAGCCGGTGGCGATGATGACCGCCTTGGGCTGGCCGTTCTTCGCCTCGGATATGACATAGCCGCCACGCGCGATATTGGCGATGGTCGTCGCATCGCGGGCAACGAAGGGCAGGTTCTGCCGCGAGAGGCACAGCGACGTCGGTCCGCCGGCACGCTCCACGGCCGAAACCCAGGCCACCATGGTTTCGACGGTGTCGCAGGGACGCCAGACGTCCATGTTGGGGATCATGCGCAGGGTCGCGGTCTGTTCCACCGGCTGGTGGGTCGGGCCGTCCTCGCCGAGGCCGATCGAATCGTGGGTGAAGACGTGGATCACGCGCTGCTTCATCAGCGCCGCCATGCGCAAGGCGTTGCGCGCGTAATCCGAGAACATCAGGAAGGTGC
>JALHNN010000435.1:904-3233 GCA_022843505.1 Sulfuritalea sp. | reverse complement strand
ACAAAGGCGGCGCGCTCCGCGGCGGTCACGTCCTTGAGCTTCGCGGCGCGTTCCTCGAGCGAGGCGACGAGGACGTTGCTGGCCGGCGGGTCGCCGAGGAAGCGTTCGAACTGTCCGAGGGCGGACTTCGTGATGAAGTCCGGCATCAGGAAACCGCGGTTGCCGGCCTCCTTCGCCTGGGCGACGCCCTCGTCCACCTGGGCGGCGACGAGCTCAAGGCGGGCGAGGTAGTTCTCGATGTCGCGCTTGTTCCGGATGGGGTGCGTCTGGCTGAGGAAGTTGACGAGGCTGACCTGCAGGCCGCCGAACTGGCTGAAGGTGAAATTAAAATCGGCGAACGGCTCGGAGTCCACGGTGCCCTGGAGCGACCACTCGATGATGGAGGCGGAGATGCGCTGCTCGGCGTCCAGCTTGGCGCGGTCGAACTTCGCCAACTCGGCGAGGGCGGCCTTTGCCTTCGCGATACGCGCGGCGCGGTGGGCCTTGGTGATGGGCGTGAGCTGGCGGTCGAGCGCGTCCTGCTCGGCGCCGCTGAAGAACTGCGCGGCGGTGGCGCCCGTCGGGTTGGCGCGCATGGTCTCGACGGTCAGGGCGTCGGCCCACTGGTCGAAGGCGGAATCCGTGGCGAACACCGGCGCTATGCCGGCGGCGAGAAGGGCGAACAGGCGGAGGGGCTTCATGGGGGATGGCCAACAAAACACGCCGGGCTGACGCATGGCCAGCCGGGAAAGAGCATTGGGTGGGAGGGGCTTTACGCCCCGACAAGGTGGGCGTCGGTTTCCACACCGACGCTGTCGCCGGTATGAAAACCGGCGACCACCAAACCTGAGGGTTGCCTCCGCTGTCTCCTGTGCAAGGCTCGCGTCCATGCCCCGCGTGGAAGGTTTCCGTTCCCCCTACGACAAGGCCGCCGGCGGCCTGCACCATCTCGGCCGGATGCTCGACAAGATCCGCCTGAAGCAGGCCGGGAAGCTGCCGGAGGATTATCATCGCAATTACGGGCTCTCCGTCGGGCTCGACGGCCAGCTCTGCGGTTTCCTCAACGTGAAGTTCGAGGACGTCGAGGCCCGCGTGGCGGAGGGCGGCACGGATGCGGAGATCACCGAGTGGATCTTCGCCCGCGGGTTGCGGCCGAACCGCATGCAGACGCTGGTGTGGAACGAGCACTCCCGGAAGATGGGCTGGAACGATCGCGTCAGCGCTTATCTTACAAACATCCGCAAGGAGCCGGGCTGCGCGCACCTCACCGCACTGACGTCCTTCGACCTGATCGAGCAGACGGAGGACCGGGAGCCGCCGGCGATGCGCGGTTGAAGGATGGCAAAAAGGCCGCGGCTTGCGCCGCGGCCTTTGCACACTCGCACTAACTTACCAAAAGAGAGACCGCTCAGAAGCGGAAGGTGAAGCCGGCCTGGAGGGCGACGTCGTCGCCGACCTCGACGGTGCTGCCGGCGAAATTGGCGTCGTCGATCCAGATGTATTTGGCGCCCAGGTTGAGCGTGGTCGACGGGCCGGCCTGGTAGGTGAGGCCGGCGAAGCCCTGCAGCGCGAGCGTGGTGTCCCGCAGGCGGACCGGGCCGACGATGCTGACCCCGTCGATGGTGGTGCGGGCGAAACCCGCGCCGGCACCGACGAAATAGCCGAGTTTCCCGGAGCCCGGGAGCTGCAGGCGATAGTTGAGCGTCACGGGCAGGAGGTCGGCCTTGAGGCCGGATTCCTTGGCCGCAGAATAGCCGATCTCCACCTCGAGCTGGTGCGAGGCCTTTTCGGTGGCCTTGAACTCGAACCCGAGGCGCGCGGATAAATATTCCTCCTCGCTGTCGAGCAGGTAGCCGGCGTCGGCTCCGATGATGACCGCCTGCGCGGAAGCCGCGAGGCCGGTGATGATGAACAGTGCAGTCAGTAGCTTCTTCATGTTTGGTTGTGGGATGGACGGTTTGACCCGGAAAACCCCGGGCACCCACCGCACGACCCGCACTTTATCCAAAAGTGCCGGCGGCGGAATTAGCCGAAGGACGAAGAGGCGGCACAGTTCCCCGTCCGCGCGCCGTCCGGCTGTGCCTATCGCACGGCAAGGTAGCCGTAGGCCGCGGCGTAAATGATGCATTCCGCGACCAGCAGCCCAAAACCCAACCGTAACCACCCGCTCGTGAGCGCCGGGCGCACGCCGAGCCAGGGCAGAACGATGGCGCGGCCGCCCCAGAAAAGCGCGGTGGCCGCGCAGACCGCGCGGCCCAGCGGCGAGCCCGCGACCAGTTCCGGGGCGAACGCGAGCGAGAACAGGCCGAGCCCGGCGATCATCGCGCCGATCGAGGCATTCTGCGCCAGG
>JALHNN010000435.1:0-894 GCA_022843505.1 Sulfuritalea sp. | reverse complement strand
GATGGGCGGCAGCGCGGCGAGGTTTTTGTCCCAGTCCGGCGGAATCGGCGTGCAGCACGCCAGGACGAGCGTGACAAAATGCAGGCCGCCCGCGAGACGCACACCCAGGATGAGGTCGGGATCGGACACGGTCTTTTGCTAAACACGAAGGGTGCGGAGCACACGCCGGAAATGGCATCCGGTCCCCGGCGGGGAGGAGCCGGTCTCAATTGGTTTGGAAACACAAATCATGCCGGCAGGCTGCGGCCATGAATCGTCGCACTTGGATCAAGCTGGGCGCTCTGGCGGGAATGGCCGGTTGGACGGGCCGCTCTTTGCCGGCGCAAACGAAAACGCCCGCCCCGGCTGCGCCGGTGGTCATCACCCCGCTGGCGGGGGTGGCCAAGGCGGACCAACCGCTGCGCCTCCTCATCCTCGGGGGCACAGGTTTCATCGGACCGCACCAGGTGCGTTACGCGCTCGCGCGCGGGCACCAGCTGACGCTGTTCAACCGCGGCCGCCGGCCCAAGGATTGGCCCGGCGAGGTCGAGGAACTTACCGGCGACCGTGAGACCGGCGACCTGAAGTCGCTCGAGGGCCGCGAGTGGGATGCCTGCATCGACAACCCGACGAGCGTGCCGCACTGGGTGCGCGACGCCGGCCGGGTGCTCGCGGGCCGGGTGAAGCAGTATGTCTACATCTCCTCCATCTCGGCGTTTGCCGACCTGCGCGCTCCCGGCAAGACGGAGGATGCCCCGCTGGCGCGCTACACCGGTCCGGATGTGATGAAGGAGACGCGCGCGACGCTGATCGCCGACATGAACCTCTTCGGTCCGCTCAAGGCGGCCTGCGAGCTTGAGGCGGAGAAACAATTTCCCGGCCTGACCACGGTGGTGCGGCCCACGCTCATCGTCG
>JALHNN010000434.1 GCA_022843505.1 Sulfuritalea sp. | reverse complement strand
GCGTGCGCCGCGCCTCAACCCCCTTGCGGATCCAGACCTCCTCCTGCGCCAGCAGCTTGTCGGCGCGGGCATTGGCCAGCGCCTCCTCATTGAGCATGAACTCCTTGCGCTCCTGGTATGCGGCGTAACGGCCGGGAAACGACACCAGTTTGCCGCGGTCGAGTTCGACGATGCGCGTCGCCACGCCGTCGAGGAAGACCCGGTCGTGGGTGATCACGATGATGGCGCCGGCATAGCCGCGCAGCAGGTCTTCCAGCCACAGGATGCCGTCGACATCAAGGTGGTTGGTCGGCTCGTCGAGCAGTAGCAGCTGCGGCTCGCCGACCAGGGCCTGGGCCAGGGCCACGCGCTTGCGTCCGCCGCCGGAAAGCGCGTCGACGTGCGCCTCGCCGTCCAGGGCCAGGCGGGAAATGGCCTGCTCGACCCGCGAATTGAGTCGCCAGCCGTCGCGGGCCTCGAGGTGGGTCTGCAGCTCTTGCAAGTGGTCCAGCGCCGCCGTATCGCCAGCGCCGACTTTCAGCGTCGCCTCGTGGTAATCCGCCAGCAGGCGGGCGATGGCACCAAGGCCGGAGGCCACGGCTTCGTAAACGGTCTCGTGGCCGGCGAATTCCGGCTCCTGCGCGACATAGGCGATGCTGAGCCCGGGCTGGCGCCACAGCGCGCCGTCATCGAGGCTGCCCAGCCCCGCCAACGCCTTGAGCAGGCTGGACTTGCCGCTGCCATTGCGGCCGATCAGGCCGATGCGCTCGCCGGCATCGACCTGCAGCGCGGCATGGTCGAGCAGTGCCACATGGCCGTAGGCAAGGCAGGCGTTGTCGAGGGTGAGGACGGGCACGACGGTGGGTGGCGATACGGGGTAACGCGGCAGGCTGACGCGGGCCGGCGATTATAGGCGTGCTGATCGCGTCATACGATGCGCCAGTCGCTTCGAAATACCGGAGTGCTTTGAATCCCGGAGCGAAGGATCAGGGTCTTGTTGCGGCCGATGCCGAGTTGCTCGACCAGATTGGCAAAGACGCTATCGATCATGAACAGCATGGCGGCGGACTCGATGACCCCCAGCCAGTCGAAGGGATTCCCGGTCAACGGCTCAATGCGAACGATGCGGTGATCGCGGGTGATGGCCTCACCGGGATTGACCTCGACCTTGAAATTCGACCCCTGCTCGTGGATCAGAACATATTCGCCCTTCAGGTCCAGATGCGCGAGCAGTGCCTGCTCCCGGACGACGTCGCGCTCAATCGACAGCGCCCATTTGCGCTCGAAGGGCACCCCTGCGACCGCATACTTGTACTCATCGAACTTGAGCGAGCCTGCAAGGCGCCGGTTCACCGCTCCCTTGACCGTAAACCCTTCTCCCGCCACGAGGTGCGAATACAGGCTGTGAATCCGGTCACAGCCCAGTTCGCGCAACATGGCCATCGGCTGGAGATAGAGATGGCCCAACGATTCATAGCCGGCGGATCCGGCAGCCAGCGGAATGAAGTCGATCCCGGGAAACGCTGCAGCAAGATACGGCTGATAGCGGTCGCTTACCGGCCACAGCACCTGATGCCCCGGCGCGACAAAATACTGAGCGATCGGCGCCGCGATGACGATGTCGCCAAGTGAGGTAGTCTGGAGCAAACCTATCTTCATGGACAGCCATCCTGGAATGCCATGCAGCGGAACAGCGCTGCCGAATCTGGTTCGGCCCGGATCCCAGGCCGACTGCCGTTGCCAGCGTGCTTTCCGTCGCCCGAGAGGACGCCCCGCGAACGGACAGAAACCGACACGGCAACGCCGGGATGACCGATTCCTTGTGAGATAATTTTACCCTCCCGCCCTTGTAGCTCAGTGGATAGAGCGACCGCCTCCTAAGCGGTAGGTCTCAGGTTCGATTCCTGACTTGGGCGCCAGATTGAACATGCGGAGCGTATTATTCGAAGCATGATCGCCGACTCGACACTCGAAGAGCAACTCACGCTGGCCCAGGCCGATTCGCGCGACATGAAGCGCACCGTGATCGCGCTGCGCTCGGAACTCGAATCCGCCCACGCCGAGATCCAGGCCGTCACCTCCCGCATCACGCAGGCCAATGCGGCGGAGATCGCCCAGCTGAGAACCACCGTCGGCGCCCTGCGCGAGGAACTCGAGCGCGCCCGCGTCGAACGCGAAAAGGCGGTGCAGCAGGAGCGCGTCGGCGCCGCCCAGGAAATCCAGATGCTCAAGGCCACCGCCGCCGCCCTGCGCGACGAACTGGAACAGGCCCGCGCCGAGCGCAACCATGCCGTGCAACAGGAGCGGGTTGCCGGACACAACGAGATGGCCCAGCTCAAGGCCACGGCGCAGGCCCTGCGCGACGAGCTGCAAAAGGCCCGCGCCGATACCGACAACGCGGTGCGCAGCGCCCTGGTCGGCGCCCAGGGGGAAATCGCCCAGCTGCGGCAGACCGTCGCCGGCCTGCGCGAGAGCCTGGAACTGGGACAGATCGACAAGACCAATGCCGTCAGCCGCGAACGCACGCTGGCAGCCGACGAAGTGACCCAATTGAAGGGTACGATACAGAATCTGCGCGACCAGCTGGACGTAACACGTAAACCCGCATGAACGCCATCGATCCGCCCATCGAGCCCGCCGCGGCCAAGAAGAAAACCTCCGAACGCGACCAGGAAGGCCGCCGTCGCCTGCGCCACCTCGAGCTGCTGCTCGAAGTCACGCGCCGCATGGCGAGCTACGGCACGCTCGACCAGGTGCTGCAGGCCCTGGTGGAAATGACCACCACCGAGCTGAATGCCGAGCGTGGCTCGCTGTTCCTCAACGACCCCGACACCAACGAGCTGTACTCACGGGTTGCCCAGGGCAACATCCAGCGCGAGATCCGCATCCTCAATACCAGCGGCATCGCCGGCTACGTCTATACCTCGGGCGAGGCCCTGATCATCGCCGACGCCTACGCCGACGACCGCTTCAATCGCTCGATCGACGAACAGACCGGCTTCCAGACGCGCAATATCCTTTGCGTGCCGATCAAGACGGTGAAGGGCGAGATCATCGGCGTGGCGCAGACGCTGAACAAGCGCAGCGGAAAATTCACCAGGCATGACCTCAACCTGCTCGAGGCCATGACCAGCCAGGGCACCCTGGCGCTGCAAAGCGCGCAATTCATCGAGCGCATGCAGGCGATACGCCGCCAGGAGATGGAGTTCATTGACGTCGTCTCCGAGGTCACCGCCGACAGCAAGCTCGGCTCGCTGCTGC
>JALHNN010000433.1 GCA_022843505.1 Sulfuritalea sp. | reverse complement strand
CGCATCGCCGCCGAGCGCGATTTCGAGGTGGTAAATCCGAATTCCGACCCGCGCTACAAGGAACTCTGGCAGTCCTACCACGGCATCATGGGCCGCCAGGGCGTGACCCCGGAGTGGGCCAAGCAGGCGGTACGCTCCGACACCACGCTGATCGGCACCATGCTGCTCAAGCGTGGCTATGTCGACGCCATGCTCTGCGGCGTGGTCGGGCGCCACGCCCAGCACTTCAAGCACGTATCCGACGTGATCGGCCTCGAGCCCGACGCGCATTGTTACGCGGCGATGAACATGCTGCTGCTGCCCAAGCACACGCTGTTCGTCTGCGATACCTATATCAACGAGAATCCGACGCCCGAGCAGGTGGCGGAAATCGCGCTGATGGCGGCCAAAGAGGTCAAGCGCTTCGGCCTCGAACCCAAGGTGGCCCTGCTCTCGCATTCCAACTTCGGCAGCGTGCGCTCCGATTCGGCGCTGAAGATGGCCGCAGCCCGCGCCATTATCGAGCAGCGTGCGCCCTGGCTGGAAGTCGACGGCGAGATGCACGGCGATGCCGCGCTGTCGCAGGAGATCCGCGAGAAGCTCTACCCCGACTGCCGCCTCAAGGGCGAGGCCAACCTGCTGATCATGCCCAACGTCGATGCGGCCAACATCTCCTTCAACCTGATCAAGGCCACCTCGGGCGACGGCATCACCGTCGGCCCGGTGCTGCTCGGCGCGGCGAAGCCGGTGCACATCCTGACCGCCACGGCCACGGTGCGGCGACTGGTGAACCTCACGGCGCTGGCGGTGGTTGACGCCAACCACCTGCTGCAAGCCCGAGGCAGCTGAGCGTCCGCTTGATCGGGGCGACCGGCCTTCGCCGGTCGCCGCGCGGGTATTGCTTTGGATATAAAGCAAATTACCTTTTCGGTAGATTGCGCCGCGGGGCAGCCAGCGAGTATGCTGGCTTGCGGATGCCGTGCACGATCGCGACCGGGGAAACCGAACCGCGGTCGGCGACGCGGACTGTCATCCGAGTTTCGAATGCCGCGAATGACGCTTGTCCACCGTGATTGCATGCATGACTACCCTTACGCCCTGTTGCCAGGCGCGGGAACACGCGTCCTTCGCGTGACTATGCCGCGCTGTCACGCTCTGACCGGGGGCTGCCGTGGCACCCGCTGAAAATTTGCGCCGTGTCGCCAAGCGAGGTGCCCTGAGCATCGCCCTGGTCTATGCCGGTGTCGCGAGTCTGTGGATACTGTTTTCCGACAAGGCGGTCGAAGCCACGCTGGCCGCTCCGGAGCAGATCATTCTCGCCAGCATGGTCAAGGGCTGGCTGTTCGTCGCCGTCACCACGCTGCTGTTGTTTGCCCTGGTCAGAGGCCTCGTTGCGCGGATCAACGCGGCGCACCGGGCGGAGCTCGCGGCGGTAGAAGAGAGTCGGCGCAACCTGTCCTTGCTTGCGGCCCTGGCGGACAGTTCGGACGACGCCATTTTCGCCAAGGACAACGAAGGCCGCTATATCCTCTTCAACCCCGCCGCCGCGCGCTTTGTCGGCAAGGCGATCGGCGACGTGCTGGGCCAGGACGATCGCAGCATCTTCCCAGCGGACCAGGCGGCCATGCTCATGGCGAAGGACCGGCGTGTCCGGGAAGCGGGACGCACGGAAACCGGCGAGGAAGTCCTGCAGACCGCCGACGGCGTGAAGGTCTTCCTGGTCACCAAGGGGCCCTTGTGCGACGAGACCGGTCGGATCCTCGGCACCTTCGGCATTTCGCGCGACATCAGTGATCGAGCCGCCACGGAAGCGGCATTGCGCGAGAGCGAGGTCCGCTACCGGTCCCTGATAGAGAACAGCCTGGACGGCGTCCTGCTGACGACGCCCGACGGCGGAGTTCTGGCCGCAAACGCCCAGGCGGAACGGATACTGGGTTATACCGAGGCCGAGTTGTGCGCACTTGGCCGCGAGAAGCTGCTGGACCAAGACGATCCACGGTTGCCGGGGGCGCTCGCCGAGCGGCAGAAGTCCGGACGCTTCATGGGCGAATTGACCATGATCCGCAAGGATGGCGGCAAGTTCGCGGCGGAAATATCGTCATCGGTGTTCAGCGATGCCAAGGGCCGGCAATTGGCCAGCACCTTCCTGCGCGACATCAGCGCGCGCAAGGCGGCAGAGCTGGAATTGAACCGGCGCAATGATGAGTTGCGCAAGCTGTCGATGGCCGTCGAGCAGAGTCCGGAAAGCATAATCATCACCGACCAGGATGGACGCATCGAATACGTCAACGCGGCATTGACCCGGGTCACCGGCTATGAAAAGGCGGAACTGCTGGGGCAGAACCCGCATCTGTTCAAATCGGGAAGGACACCGCCGGCAACCTTTGTCGCGATGTGGGCGGCGTTGAAACGCGGCGATACGTGGAAAGGCGAGTTCTTCAACCGGCGCAAGGACGGCAGCGAGTTCGTCGAGTTTGCCATCATCTCGCCCATCCGCGACGCCGCGGGCCAGATCACCCACTTCGTCGCGGTCAAGGACGACATCACCGAAAAGCGCCAGCTTGGCGAGGAACTGGACCGGCATCGCTTTCACCTGCAGGAACTCGTCGCGCGCCGCACCGAGGAGCTGGTTCAGGCGCGCGCTCAGGCGGAAGCGGCCAACCAGGCCAAGAGCCGTTTTCTGGCGAACATGAGCCATGAGATACGCACGCCGATGAATGCCATCATCGGCCTGACCCACCTGCTGAAAAAGGGTTCGCCGACAACGGAACAGGCGGAGCGGCTCGACAAGATCGATGATGCCGCGGCCCACCTGCTGGCAATCATCAATGACATCCTCGACCTGTCCAAGATCGAAGCGGGCAAGGTGGTCGTGGAACAGATGGATTTCCAGCCCGCCGAACTGCTGAGACAGATTCGCTCCATGATCGCCGAGTCCGCCAACGCCAAGGGACTGCAGGTTCTGCTCGACTGCGATCCGGCGCTGCAATGGCTGTGCGGCGATCCGACCCGGCTGCGCCAGGCACTGCTGAACTATGCGGGGAACGCCGTCAAATTCACGGACCGCGGATCGCTTACCCTGGGCGCCAGACTGCTGCATGAATCGGACCGGCAGGTGCTGGTACGTTTCGAAGTGGCGGACACGGGAATCGGGATCGCCAGCGAAACGCTGCCGGAGCTGTTCCAGATGTTCCAGCAGGCCGACGCGTCCACCACGCGGAAATACGGCGGTACCGGGCTGGGCCTGGTCATCACGCGGCGCATCGCCGCT
>JALHNN010000432.1 GCA_022843505.1 Sulfuritalea sp. | reverse complement strand
CTCTTCCGATCTGGCCACCCAGTCGTATAGCGTTCCGATGAAGCCCGAGGATGTCAAGAACGATCTGCTCAAGACCGAATCCGGCAAGTTCGAGTTCGTCTCCTCGAAGCTTGCGGGCAAGAAGGACTGGATCCTCGCCAAGATCCCCGGCCGCAATCCGGAGAAGTTCAACATGCCGCATTGGGAGGAACCGAAGTACACCGGGGGCGGCGACCTGCATTTCATCACGCCCAAGGTGGCGATGCATGCCGAAGGCCGCGGTTCCAACCTGCCGCATGCGATTTCGCTCAACCAGCCGACTGTAGGCGGCAAGCGGGAGAACCTCTGCGAGGTGCATCCCAAGGTGGCGGAAGCCAAGGGCATCAAGGACGGCGACCGGATCAAGATCAAGTCAAGTGCCGGCGAGACCTTTGCTACTGCCCGGGTGACCGAGCTGACGCGGCCCGACACCATCGTCCTGCCCTTCGGCCAGGGACGTTGGGCCATGGGACGCTGGGCCAAGGGGCGAGGCACCCACACGGATTCGGTGATCGTCCAGCAGTCCGACCGCGTTTCGGGCATGGCCAACTTCTATTCGGCCAAAGTGTCGATCGAAAAAGCATAAGGAGAAACGAACATGGCTAAATGGGGAATGGTTATCGACCTGGAGAAGTGCACCGGGTGCCAGGCATGCAGCACCGCCTGCCAGATGGAAAACAACCGCCTGCCCGGCGAGAACTACCAGGACGTCCTGTATTACGCCGAGGGCAAGCAGCCGACGCCGAAACTGCAATGGTTCCCGCGCCCCTGCATGCAGTGCGAGAACCCCTCGTGCATGCACGTCTGCCCGACCAAGGCGACCTACAAGACCGAGGACGGCGTGGTGCTGATCGACTGGAACAAGTGCATCGGCTGCAAGTACTGCATGATCGCCTGCCCGTACGGCGTGCGCTTCTATACCGACGAAAAGCCGCTGGTCGAGCCCGATCTCAAGACGGTATTCAAGGGCGAGGGCGACCTCTCCTGGAACCCGCCTTACAAGGGGCCGCAGCAGGACAACACCAGGGGCATCGGCATCCAGCCCAACGGCGTGGTCTCCAAGTGCACCTTCTGCTACCACAAGATCAGCAAGGCGCCGAAGGGGACTGCCAACCTCAGCAACGACGATCCGGCGGTGCGCGAATTCGTTCCGGCCTGCGTGCGCACCTGCGCGCCGACAGCGCGCTACTTCGGCGACCTCGACAATCCCAATTCCGAGGTCAGCCGGATCATTTCCGCGAAAAAGGGGCAGCGCCTGCTGGAGCACACGGGCAACAAGCCGCAGGTGTATTACGTGACGGGCGCGGGCGCCGCTGGTGGCGGATCGATTCCCGGCAACCGCAGCGGCGCCAACAAGGCATAAGGAGAGAACACCATGACGACACAAGCACAAGCAACGGGGTCGGTGAACACCATCATGATGGCGGGTGCCGCCGGACTGGTGGTCAGCCTGGGCCTCGCCTTCGCCAATCTGATGAGCAGCGGGCATGCCGCCTTCAACACCGGCAGCGCCGGGGTGACCTGGGGCCTGCCGGTGGTGACCTACGTGTTCTTTTCCATGGCCTCGACGGGGCTGGCGATGGTTGCCGCGATGGCGGCGGTGTTCGGCGCGAAGGAATTTTCGCCGCTGATCAAGCGCTGCACCTGGCTGTCGATCATCACGCTGGTGGCCGCGTTTTCTTCGCTGGCGCTGGAGATGGGACATCCCTTCCGCATGCTGTGGGCGGTGCCGCTGAACTTCCAGCCGGCCTCGGCGCTGGTCTGGATGGGCATCTTCTACTCCATCTGCCTGGTGATCCTGGCGGTCAAGTTTGCCAAGATGCACAGCGGCGACTTCAGCGGCGAGGGCCTCGTCAAGGCCGGCTTCGTCGGCGAGGTGCTGGCGCTGGGCACGCTGGGTTCGGCCTTCGGCCTGATGGCGATGCGCCCGGCCTGGTACGGCGCCGACGTGCCCATCCTGTTCCTCGCCTGCGGCGCGGTAATCGGGGTGGCCTTCGCGGTGCTGATCAACCAGCTGACCTACGGCATGGATTACAAGGCGATGCCCGAGGGCGTGCGCAAGGTGATGACCGGTTCGCTGCCCAAGCTGTTTGCCGGCACCCTGGGCATCTACCTCGCCTTTCTGCTGTTCCGCACCGTCAACGGCTTGTGGACCAATGCCGAGGGTTTCGAGGTGGTGCATGCGATGGTCAAGTCGCCCTGGTTCATCATCGAGGTCGTCGCCCTGGTCGCGGCCTTCTACCTGATGGTCAACGAGTCGACCCGGAACGTCGGCAACATGCAGGTGATGGCTGCCGTCGCCGCCATCCTGGCGATGTTCATCGGCCGCTACGAGTATGTGATCAACGGGCAGCTGGTGCCGCTGTTCAAGGGCTCCTGGGTGCCCGGGCTGATCAGCTACACGCCATCCATGACCGAGTGGATGATCACCCTGATGGCCTTCTGCCTGGTGTTTGCCGGCTGGGCCTTCGGCGAAAAGTCGCTCAACCTTGCGGCGGCACCCGCCGAGCAGTAGGCTGACCCCCTTGCTGTAACCCGAATCGCCGGAGGGAGCGGGCTCCCTCCGGCGATTCACTTGACGAACCAGGAATTCCGATGACCGACATGAGCGAACCCCTGACCCCTTCGTTGCTGCAGGAACGCAGCGAGTTCTACCTGATGCTGGCGCAAGCCTTCCTGCCGCCGCAGAGCGAAGAACACTTCCGCGCGATGGCCGATTTTCTCGCGGACGACCTCGCGGATCTCGACGCGGCCCTGGGCTACGGCATCGGCGACGACGTCAACGCCCTGCGCGGCGCGATGTCACGGCTGGGCACGCAGGAGTCGCTGCTGGTCGACTACAGCCGCTTGTTCCTGCAACCCCCGCGCGAAGCCACGCTCAATGTCTGCTACGCGCTGGACGGCGCGATGAACGGAGGCACTGTTTCAGAGATCGAGAGCTTCTATCGCGAGTACGGTGTTGATCGCGGCGAGCATTTCAAGGACCTGCCCGACCATGTCGCGGTCCAGCTTGAATTTGTTGCCTACCTGTTCGGTCGCTCCGCCGACGGACTCGAAAACGGTGTTGCCGATGCGGAGGCGGAAAAGGGCGCGCGGCATTTCCTGTTCCAGTTCGTCAGCCGCTGGCTGCCGCATTTCGACGGAGCGGTCGAAGCGGGCGGTCAGCGCCTGCAACTGGCCAATCCCTGGCTGCCGCTGACCCGGATCCTGGCCGCTGCGGTGGCGCGCGATGCGGCGCCCAATCCGGACT
>JALHNN010000431.1 GCA_022843505.1 Sulfuritalea sp. | reverse complement strand
CGGCCGAGCGATGCCCGCCGCCTGGCATCCATGGCACCGCTGCCGTATTGCTGTCTCGTGGGCTGTCGCCTTCCATGGGATCCTGTGCATGTTTCGGTCCGCCACGTTGCGGCATTCGGCGCGCAACTCATGAAAGACACTTAATCAATGTCAAGTATTGCCAACTTTAGCCCTAGGCGCAACCCGTAGAACCCGCAACCGGATGATCGGCCTAGCGTGCGCGCAATCCTGCCTTGTATAGTCCCGCCATGGATATCGTCTTCGTGCTGGCCGTTTCTGCCGTCCTCATCGTCCTGGTCTTCGACTACACCAACGGCTTCCACGATGCGGCCAACATCGTTGCCAGCGTGATCGCCTCGCGCGCCATGACCCCGGTGCAGGCGGTATTGATCGTCGGCGTCTTCGAATTCCTCGGGCCGCTCCTCGGCGGCACGGCCGTGGCCAACACCATCGGCAAGTTTGTCGTGCTCGATGACGTGCCGCGCGTCGCGGCCCTGACCATCCTCGTTTGCGGCCTGCTCGGCGCCATCGCCTGGAACCTGCTGACCTGGTGGCGGGGCATCCCTTCCTCGTCCTCGCACGCGCTGGTCGGCGGGCTTGCCGGCGCCGTGGTGGTCGCGGTCGGCCCCGACCACGTGGTGTGGGGCTTCGCGGAACTGGCGCAGGGTCGCGTGACGGGCGTCGTCAAGGTCCTGCTGGCGCTGGTGCTGTCGCCGCTGATCGGCTTCTGGCTCGGCTTCCTGCTGCACCGGGTGATGATGGGCCTGCTGCGCCGCGCGGCGCCGGCCATGAACCGGCACCTGCGCAACGCGCAATTCCTCACGGCGGCAGGGCTGGGGTTTTCCCATGGCGCCAATGACGCGCAAAAGAGCATGGGCATCCTCACCCTCGTGCTGCTCCTGGGGGGGTTCATCGACAGCTTCGTCGTGCCGCTGTGGGTCATGCTGGCCTGCGCGATCGCCCTGACCCTGGGCATCCTCTCCGGCGGCTGGCGCATTGTGCGCACCCTGGGCTTCGCCATCTACAAGGTGCGGCCGCTGCATGCTCTGGACTCCCAACTCACCTCGGCCAGCATCATCTTCGCCGCCTCCGCGCTGGGCGCGCCGGTATCGACCACCCACGTCGTCGCCACCTCGATCATGGGCATCGGCGCCTCGGAGCGGCCGAAGTCGGTGCGCTGGGCCAAGGCCAGGGAAATCGCCACCACCTGGGTGATCACCATACCCGGCGCCGCCCTGGTCTCGATACTCGCCTATTTTGTCCTGCGGCCGGTCCTGGCCCTGTTTGCCTGAGGAGCACGCGATGCCCGACAGTCCATCCCCTTCCCTGCTGTCCCGCCTGATCGGACGGATCTTCCCCAAGACGCCGAACTTCTTCCTGCTGCTGTCGGAACAGGCGCGCCAGGTCGAGCATACCGTCGCCCTGCTGGTCGAGTTCATGCGCACCGCGTCGCCCGAAATTGCCCGCCAGATCAAGAAGGACGAGCACCTGGCGGACAAGGTCAAGGTGATGAACATCCACACCCTGAACGAAGCCTTCTCGACGCCGATCGACCGCGAGGACATCTACCGGGCCATCACCATGCTCGACGAGATCGTCAATTACTGCAAGGACACGGTCAATGAAATGGATGCGCTCGGCGTCACGCCCGACGACTACACCCGGGAGATGGCCGGACTCCTGCACCAGGGCGCCGTGTCGCTGGTGAATGGCTTCGCCAAGCTCGACAAGACGCCGGCCGATGCCGCCGCCGATGCCGACCTGGCGCGCAAGGCCAACCGCAAGGTCGAGAAGCTCTATCGCAAGGCGCTGGCCGCCCTGTTCCAGGGCGACGACTACGTGCATATGTTCAAGCGCCGCGAAATCTACCGCCACCTCGACAACGCCGCCGAGCGCGTCGCCCACTGCGCCAATACCCTCCATGACATTGTGGTGAAGATGGTCTAGTCCCGCTCGGCCATCCCCGCCAGCCGGACGTCGGGCGATCCGGCGGCCCATTGGCTATCGGCGCGCCGCCGGGGTATATTCATCGGTTGCCCCAACCCCGATTCCGCCCCATGGAAAACCTCAAGATTCGCGGCGCGCGAACCCATAACCTCAAGAATATCAACCTCGACCTGCCGCGCAACAAGCTGACGGTCATCACCGGCCTGTCCGGCTCGGGCAAGTCCTCGCTGGCCTTCGACACGCTGTATGCCGAGGGCCAGCGGCGCTATGTCGAATCGCTCTCGGCCTACGCGCGGCAGTTCCTGCAGCTCATGGAAAAGCCGGACGTCGACCTGATCGAAGGATTGAGTCCCGCCATCTCGATCGAGCAGAAGGCCACCAGCCATAACCCGCGCTCCACCGTCGGCACCGTCACCGAGATCCACGACTACCTGCGCCTGCTCTATGCCCGCGCCGGCACGCCGCACTGCCCGGACCACGACCTGCCGCTGGAGGCGCAGAGCGTCTCGCAGATGGTGGACCACGTGCTCGCCCTGCCGGCAGATACCAAACTGATGATCCTCGCCCCGGTGGTGGCCAACCGCAAGGGCGAGCAGCTCGACCTCTTCGCCGAACTCAAGGCCCAGGGCTTCGTGCGCCTGCGCGTCGACGGCAAGGTACATGACATCGACGCCCTGCCCAAGCTGGCGAAGACCCAGAAGCACAGCGTCGACATCGTGGTCGACCGGCTCAAGGTACGCGAGGACATGCGCCAACGCCTGGCGGAGAGTTTCGAAACGGCGCTGCGGCATGCCGAGGGCCGCGCCCTGGCCGTGGAGATGGACACCGACAGGGAGCACCTGTTTTCGTCCAGGTTCGCCTGCCCCGTGTGCAACTACGCGCTGCAGGAACTGGAACCGCGGCTGTTCTCCTTCAACAACCCGATGGGCGCCTGCTCGCAGTGCGACGGCCTGGGCCAGATCCAGTTCTTCGACCCGGCGCGCATCGTCGCCTACCCGCACCTGAGCCTGTCCGCCGGGGCGATCAAGGGCTGGGACAAGCGCAACCAGTTCTACTTCCAGATGCTGGAATCGCTGGCGGCGCATTACAAGTTCAACACCGAGCAGCCGTTCGAGAAACTGCCGGCGGCCACCGCCAACATCGTGCTCTACGGTTCGGGCAAGGACCAGATCAAGTTCAGGTACCTCAACGAAAAGGGCACCCGCTTCGACCGCACGCACGCCTTCGAGGGCATCATCCCCAACCTCGAGCGCCGCTACCGCGAAACCGATTCAATGGCGGTGCGCGAGGAACTCGCGAAGTACCTCAACAACAAGCCATGCCCCGAATGCGCCGGCGCCCGCCTGCGG
>JALHNN010000430.1:2416-3315 GCA_022843505.1 Sulfuritalea sp. | reverse complement strand
GCGCGCGGCGTTGCTCGCGAAGCGCTCGTCGCGCGCCCATTCGCCATGGCCGGCGAGCTCGCAGAAGCGCGCGAACTGGCCGTCGTTGCCGATGGCCAGGATCATGTCGCCGTCGGCCGTGGGGAAGTCCTGGTAGGGGACGATGTTGGGATGGCCGTTGCCCATGCGCCGCGGCGCCGCCCCCGAGACCAGGTAGTTCATCGCCTGGTTGGCGAGGCAAGCCACCTGCACGTCGAGCAGGGCGAGGTCGATGTGCTGGCCCTGCCCGGTCTTCTCGCGATGCAGCAGCGCCGCCAGGATGGCATTGCCGGCGTAGAGGCCGGTGAGGATGTCGGTCAGCGCCACGCCGACCTTCTGCGGCCCGGCGCCCTCCTCGCCCTCGGCACGGCCGGTGACGCTCATCAGGCCGCCCATGCCCTGGATCAGGAAATCGTAACCGGCACGCGCCGCATAGGGCCCGTCCTGGCCGAAGCCGGTAATCGAGCAATACACGAGGCGCGGATTGACGGCCGCTAGGCTCGCGTAGTCCAGGCCATAGGCCTTGAGGCCACCGACCTTGAAGTTTTCCAGCACCACGTCGCAGCGCGCCGCCAGTTCGCGCAGGATGGCCTGGCCCTCGGGCAGGGTCATGTCCACGGTCAGCGAACGCTTGTTGCGGTTGGTGCACAGGAAATAGGCCGCGTCGGTGGTCGGTCGGCCGGCGCCATCGGCCAGCCAGGGCGGACCCCAGCCGCGCGTGTCGTCGCCGCTGCCGGGTTTTTCGACCTTGATCACCTCGGCGCCGAGGTCGCCCAGCAGCTGCGAGGCCCAGGGTCCGGCCAGCACGCGCGAAAGGTCGAGCACGCGAAGGCCGGCGAGTGCGCCTGCCGTCATTACCATGGAATATATCGCCAAGCGTG
>JALHNN010000430.1:0-2406 GCA_022843505.1 Sulfuritalea sp. | reverse complement strand
GATGGGGGGGCGGGCACAATTTACCCGCCCAGAGCGCAACAATAGTCCGGAACGTCATGTCTCGCCGAATTTCGTCTGAGCCGTGGGCGTTACGAGGTCTTGCCGAGCAGGCCTTCCTTTAGGTCGGCCTGGACAGGCTGCTCACCCAGCCAGATCTTCAACACGGCGCGGTAGAAATCCTCGCCGGGGATGTCCTCGCCTTTCTTCTCGCCGTTGATGGTCAGGCGGGTGACACCGCCGGCGACCTCGGGCAGCCAGTCGAAATGGATCACCGCGCCCTTGGGGGCGGTGGTGACCGTCAACATCGTGGCCTTGAGCGCCTCAATGCGGGCGTTGAGTGGAACTACTTCCTGCTCACTGTGATTCTTGCGAATGCCGCTGGGCAGTGCATCGGCAAAGGTCTCACCTGAGGTATCGCGCAGCAGCACGATGCGCACGCGCTTGGCGCCCTTCGCAGAAATCGCCTCGCCCGCCGCGGTGGTCTTCTGCGGCAGGTAGAGTGCCATGGCATAGCCCTTGATGAAGAGCACGCCGCGCACACCGACGCCATTGATCACCGTGTCGCCAGCGCCGACTTTCATCTTGTCGTCGAACTTGACGCCGGCGGCCTCGAGCGCGGCAACGGCTGGCAGGGAAAGCGCGAGCAGCAATACGGCGGCAAACTTTTTCATCGCGAGGGTCCTGTGATGGTTCGGGCCCACCATGATACCGCCGATGCCTTCATGCTATCGTTGTCCGCTGCACAACGGAGACCCGCCATGAAACCCCTGCTCGCCTTCGGCTTTCTGGCCGCCACCCTCGCCCAAGCCGCCGACCCGGCCAAGGACATCGCCTCCTCCGCCGCCGATCGCGAAGCCGTGGCGGTAACGGTCTACAACGATGACCTGGCCCTGGTCAAGGAAAGGCGCAAGCTCGATCTGCCCGCCGGCCTGGCGCGCCTGTCCCTGCGCGAGGTGGCGGCGCAGATGCGCCCCGAGACGGCCCTGCTGCGGGCCGTCAGCGGCCAGCCCGTGCATCTGGTCGAGCAGAACTTCGACTTCGACCTGCTGACGCCGCAGAAACTGCTGGAGAAGTACGTCGGCCGCCAGGTCACGGTGATCCGCTCCCATCCGACAACAGACGCCGAACGCCGGGAAACCGCGACCGTGCTTGCCGCCGGACAAGGCACGGTGCTGCGCTTCGCCGACCGCATCGAAACCGGCGTACCCGGGCGCCTGGCCTTCGACAGCGTGCCGGCCAACCTGCGCGATCGGCCGACGCTGTCGGTACTGCTGGAAGCCGCGGGCGGCCGGCAGTCGCTGGAGCTCTCCTACCTGACCTCGGGCCTGACATGGAAGGCCGACTACGTCGCCAACCTGTCTGCCGACGGCAGGAGCCTCGACCTCAACGGCTGGGTGACGCTGACCAACCGCAGCGGTGCCGGCTTCGACGATGCCACCCTGCAACTCGTCGCCGGCACGGTGAATCGCGTGCGCCAGCCGGACATGCGCGTCATGGCCATGGCGGCGCCGGCCGCCGCGCGCGCCAAGGTGGCGGAAGCGACGCAGGAGGCCCTGATGGACTACCACCTCTACAGCTTCGAACGGCCGACGTCCATCGCCGACAACCAGACCAAGCAGCTCGCCCTGCTCTCGGCCAGCACCGTGCCGGTGCGCCGCGAATACCTGCTGGCCGGCAACGAGTACTACTACCGCGACCGCTACGGGCAGATCGGGCAGAAGTTCAAGCCGGCGGTTTTCCTCGATTTCGAAAACAAGGGCGGGCAGCTCGGCAAGCCTTTGCCCGCCGGCATCGTCCGCGTCTATGCCCGGGACAGCAAGGGTGCGGCGCAGTTCGTCGGCGAGGACCGCATCGAGCACACGGCGAAAAACGAGAAGCTCAAGCTGCGCCTGGGCGAGGCCTTCGACATCACCGCCGAGCGCAAGCAGACCAGCTACAAGCGTCTCGCCGACAACCTGACCGAATCGTCCTGGCGCATCGAACTGCGCAATGCCAAGGACGAAGCCGTTACTGTGCGCGTCCAGGAGCCCATGCCCGGCGACTGGGAGATGGTCCAGGAATCACTCAAGCACAGCAAGGACTCGGCGCGCGTCGCCTCGTGGAACGTGGCCGTGCCGGCCGGCGACAAGGCAGTGCTGGATTACACCGTGCGCGTGAAGTGGTGAGCCCGACCCGGTAAGTGCATGGATACCGCCACCTGCCCCTGGTGCGAAGCCCCGCGGCAAGACGGGCCGGACTGCCCGCGTTGTGGCGCCAACTACGCCAAGGCCGAAGCGATCAGGAAGCACGGTCGCGCCGGGGCCGCCGTTGCGACCTTGCCTGCCGACAACATCCCCGAGACGCCGATCTTCATCGCCGGGGAAGCGGAACTCGGCGACAGCGAGGTCATCGACGACCCACAGGCCG
>JALHNN010000429.1 GCA_022843505.1 Sulfuritalea sp. | reverse complement strand
GGCAACGACAACTGGATCATGGCCTACGTGCATCTGGCTCATGACTGCCAGGTCGGCAACCAGACCATATTCGCCAACAACACCCAGCTTGCCGGCCACGTTCAGGTCGGTGACTGGGCGATCCTTGGCGGCTTTACCGTGGTCCACCAGTTCGTGCGCATCGGCGCCCACAGTTTCACGGCCATGGGAACGATCCTCCTGCAGGATCTGCCGCCCTTCGTCACCGCTTCCGGAAACCCGGCCGAGCCGCGCAGCATCAATGCCGAGGGCCTCAAGCGCCGCGGCTATTCCGCGGGCGCGGTCGGTGCCGTAAAGCGCGCGTTCAAGACTCTGTACAAGAGCGGCATGACGCTCGAAGATGCGCGCGCGGCAATCGCCGCCGATGCCGCCGCGGTGCCCGAGCTTTCGCCGCTGTCAGTCTTCCTGGACGTTCCGGGACGCGGAATCATCCGCTGATGGTGCGCATTGCCATGGTGGCCGGCGAGGCCTCCAGCGACCAGTTGGCCGCGCACCTGATCGCTGCCTTGCGCCGGCACCTGCCGGATGCCGCCTTCCACGGCATCGGCGGGCCGAAAATGCAGCGCGAGGGATTCGAGTCGCACTGGCCGGCGGAGATGCTCGCGGTGCGCGGCTATGCCGAAGTATTGAAGCACTATCGAGCGATTACCCGCATGAGGCGTCAGCTGTTGCGGCGCCTGCTAGCGGAACGCCCCGACGTGTTCATCGGCGTCGACGGTTCGGATTTCAACCTCTGGCTTGAAAAGCGCCTAAAGGCGGCTGGCATTCCCACCATCCATTTCGTCAGTCCATCGATCTGGGCCTGGCGCAAGCAGCGGATGGGGAAGATCATCGATTCCGTCAGTCACATACTGGCCTTGTATCCCTTCGAGCCGGAACTGTATCGCGACACGCCGGTGAAATGCAGCTACGTCGGCCATCCGCTGGCCGACGTGATTCCGCTGCAGATCGACCGCCACGCGGTGCGCGAGCGCCTCGGCGTGGCGCAGGATCGCCCGGTGATCGCGCTCCTGCCCGGCAGTCGCCAATCCGAGCTGCACTTCATGGCCGAGACTTTCATCGAGACGGCCAAACTGCTGCTGGAACGCCATCCGCGCCTGCAGTTTCTCGTGCCTCTGGTGTCGCGTGAGACCCGGTTGCAGTTCGAGACGGCGCTTTGGAAACTCAAGGCCGACGAGTTGCCATTCACCCTGATGTTCGGGCACGCCGCCGATGCCGTGGCGGCAAGCGATGTGGCCCTGGTCGCCAGCGGCACGGCGACCCTGGAGACGGCGCTGGTGGGCCGTCCGATGGTCATCGCCTACAAGATGTCGCCGTGGTCATGGCGACTCATGCGCGGCATGCGTTACCTACCCTGGGTTGGTTTGCCGAACATTCTCGCCGGACGCTACGTGGTCCCTGAGTTTCTGCAGGATGACGCCAATCCCGAGAACCTGGCACAGGCGCTGGGCAACCTGCTCGTCGATCGCCAGGTCGGCGCCGCAATCGCGCGCGTCTTCGATGGCGTCCATCGCCTGTTGCGCCAGGACACCTCGCGCCGCGCCGCCGAAGCCGTCCTGCCCTATCTGCTGAAGGCGTGATGCATCTGATCTGCGGGGTCGACGAGGCGGGGCGCGGCCCGCTCGCCGGGCCGGTTTACGCTGCCGCCGTGATACTCGATCCGCAGCGGGTCATCCTCGGCCTGGCCGATTCCAAGAAGCTCTCCGAACGCAAGCGTGAGGCGCTCGCCATCCTGATCCGGGAACGCGCCCTTGGCTGGAGCATCGCCTCGGCCTCGGTCGCCGAGATCGACGAACTGAACATCCTGCAGGCCACGATGCTGGCGATGCGCCGCGCCGTCGAGTCGCTCGTGCCGGGCGCGCAGGAGGCTCTGATCGACGGCAACCGCTGTCCGCCGCTGGCGATTCCGGCGCGGGCGATCGTCGGCGGCGATGCCACGGAAGCGGCAATTTCGGCGGCGTCGATATTGGCCAAGACGGCGCGCGACGCCGAGATGCGGCTGATCCACGAGGCCTATCCCGTTTACGGCCTGGACCGGCACAAGGGCTACGATACCGCGGCGCACCGGGCGGCGCTCGAGCGCCATGGCCCGGCGCCGTTCCATCGGCGCAGCTTCGCCCCCGTGCGGGCCTTGCTCAAGGTCGCCGGCTGATCGTCATGCTGCCTATCGCCTCGCGCCAGAATCCGCGCTTCAAGGCCTTGCGGGCCCTCGTCGAGGATCCGCGAGGGCACGGCGCCGCCCTGGCCGACGGACTCCATCTGGTGGCGGACTGCCTCGAGCGCGGCGTCGCGATCCGCCAGTTGCTCACCAGCGAGAGCGGTTCGAGGAACGCGGCTGTCGGGATGCTCGTCGCCCGCGCCGGAGATGTCGAACACATAATGCTGAGCGATGCGCTGTATCGCGCAGTGACGGGCATCAGCGCGCCGACCGGGATCGCCGCGGTGATCGGGATTCCGGTACCCGCCGAAGGTCCCTTGCCTGGCGACGCCGTGCTGCTCGACGCCGTGCAGGATGCGGGGAATGTCGGCGCCATGCTGCGCACCGCCGCCGCCGCGGGAATCCGTGACGTTCTGCTGGGCCCCGGTTGCGCCGGGGCGTGGACCCTGAGGGTGCTGCGCGCCGCCCAGGGCGCCCATTTCTCGCTCGCCATTCGCGAGCAGGTAGACCTCGCGGCGATGATCGCGGCGCATGACCGTCCGACGATCGCTACCGTAGCCAGTGGCGGCGTCGACATCTATGACGCGGATCTTTCCGGCCCGGTATTCTGGCTGTTCGGCAACGAGGGAGCCGGCGTTTCACCCGGACTGGTTGCCGCCGCGCGGATCAGGGCGACGATTCCAGTTGCTGCGGGGACCGAATCCCTGAATGTCGCCGCCGCCGCCGCAGTATGCCTGTTCGAAGCCAGGCGCCAGCGCCTGAAAGCAAAAAGGCCCGCGTTCGGCGGGCCTTCTGGCTAAGCGGCGCAAAGCGATTACTTCTTCTTCGCAGCCTTCTTGCCGGCAACAGCCGACTTGAATCCGGCACCGGCGGTGAAGCGCGGCACGGTGGTGGCGGCGATCTTCAGTTCCTTGCCGGTCTGCGGGTTGCGGCCCACGCGCGCGGCGCGCTTCGAGGACTTGAAGGTACCGAAGCCCACGAGGGTCACGGTGTCGCCCTTGGCGACGGCCTTGACGATCGCGCCCATCGCGGCCGACAGCGCCTTTTCGGCGGCAGCCTTGCTGATGTCGGCTTCCTTGGCGGTGATTTCAATCAGTTCGGATTTGTTCATGTATGACCTCCTGAGGATGTGTGATGAGGGTGGTGCGAAGAATT
>JALHNN010000428.1 GCA_022843505.1 Sulfuritalea sp. | reverse complement strand
CCACGCTCGGCTACGCCACGCCCATGAAATTCCTGGAAGACTGGATCAGCACTCAGCATGAGCAGAAATTGGCGGCATAATGCCGATGGGTTGGAAGGCGAAAAACGGAGGAAAGCTCAGTTCGTTTGTGTTTTTGAGAATTATTAGAGGTGTAAATGACAGCACTATTAGTTACTGGTGGCGCAGGCTACATTGGATCGCATATGGTGAATCTGCTCGTTAGCGAAGGACATCAGGTTACCGTCTTCGACAATCTAACGACCGGTCACAGGGACGCGGTAACCAGGACGGGCTTCATCGAGGGCGATCTGCAGCGTCTGGCTGATGTCACGCGCGCGTTCGACGGGCGTAAAATAGATGTAGTGATGCACTTCGCGGCGAGCTGCTACGTTGGCGAATCGGTGCATCATCCCGCAAAATATTATGCAAACAACGTTATCGGAACCCTGAATCTTTTGGAAGGCATGCGCGAGTCGGAGGTACGCCGGTTGGTATTCTCCTCGACCTGCAGCACGTATGGCGATCCGGTATCGTTACCGATGAACGAAGATCACCCGCAGCAGCCTGTCAATCCGTACGGCATGTCGAAACTTACGGCCGAGCGCGCGATGGCGGATTATGGGCGTGCCTATGGCTTGAGCACAGTCGCGCTGCGGTATTTCAACGCGGCGGGCTGCGATCCGGATGGCGAACTGGGTGAACGTCATGATCCGGAGACACACCTGATTCCGCTGATTCTTCGGGAGGCACTGCGCGTGCGCGTCGGCGGTAACCCAGCGGATACCGTACTACAGGTTTTTGGCGATGACTTCGATACCCCAGACGGTAGCTGCGTGCGTGACTACGTGCACGTTGAAGATCTGTGCGCAGCGCACCTGCTTGCGATGGAGCGCCTGATGGCCGGCAAGGTTGCGGGGTTCGAGGCTTTCAATCTGGGAACCGGGAATGGGTATTCGGTAAAAGAGGTCATTGAAACCTGCACGCGTGTGACTGGGCAGGATATTCAATATCGTATGGCCGGTCGGCGGGCAGGTGATCCGGCGCGATTGGTGGCGAGTGCGGCACGTGCGCGGGCGGAGTTGGGGTGGGTGCCGAGGTTCGAGGAACTTGAGGGTATTGTGGAGACGGCTTGGCGGTGGTTTCAACAACGCGGATAGGTATGGATTGGCCGACTGAAGTCGGCCCCACAAAATCGGAAAGTCGGCGCTGACGGAACGGCGCCAAATCATTACCTTAGTCCGCATTTACCAAGCCACGAGCTGCGGCCTTGCCGATGTGGCGCTACCTGTTTTCTTTGCCTCTTTATTGCTCGAATTCTGACGTGACATACATTCTTGGTCTCAACGCCTATCACGGCGATTCTTCGGCTTGCCTGGTCAAGGACGGCGTTCTGATTGCCGCCGCGGAGGAAGAGCGCTTCCGCCGCATCAAGCATTGGGCCGGCTTTCCTTCCGAGGCGATCCGCTATTGCCTGGCTGCGGCGGGCATCCGTCTCGGCGATGTGGATGTGGTGGCGATCAATCAGGATGCGAGCGCGAACCTGTGGAAGAAGGTGACCTACATGCTGATGCGCCGGCCGGATCTGGCGCTGGTGCTCGATCGCATCCGCAACAAGCGCGAGCGCGTGGGTGTGGCTGCGGAACTCGCGCGCGCATTCCCCGGCGAAAGCCTGCGTGCGGAGGTGCGCGAGGTGGAACATCACCTGGCCCATCTGGGGTCGGCGTTTCTGGTGTCGCCCTTCGATGATGCGGTGACGGTGTCGGTGGATGGCTTCGGCGATTTCGCCAGCGCGGCCTGGGGCATCGGCCATGACACACATGTGGAGGCAGAGGACAAGGTTTATTTTCCGCATTCGCTGGGCATTTTCTATCAGGCGCTGACGCAGTACCTGGGCTTTCCGAACTACGGCGACGAGTACAAGGTGATGGGCCTGGCGCCGTATGGCGAGCCGCGCTTCATGAATGAAATGCGCCGGATCGTGACGCTGCAGGACGACGGGGCATTTCGCCTGAATCTGGACTATTTTCGCCACCATCGCGAAAAGATCGCCTACGAGTGGGAAAACGGCGAGCCTGCCTTCGGCAGTCTGTTCTCGCCGCAGCTTGCCGACTTGCTGGGGCCGGTGCGGAAGAAGGAGGATGAGCTGACCCAGCGCCACAAGGACATCGCGCGCTCGATACAGGGAATGTACGAGGAAGCGTTCTTCCATCTGCTAAACCGGCTGCATGAGCGCTACCAGGTGGATGCGCTGGCGCTGGCCGGCGGCTGCGGAATGAACTCGGTGGCGAACGGCAAGGTGTATCGCAATACGCCGTTCAAGCGGCTGTATGTGCAGTCGGCGGCGGGCGATGCGGGCGGGGCGATCGGGGCGGCGTTTGTGGTGTGGCATGGGATGAATGGAGGTAAACAACCCTCTCCCCTGACCCCTCTTCCTGAGGGAGAGGGAAACGGACGGTTTGTGATGGACCACGCGTATTGGGGGCCGCAGTTTTCAGGTGAGGACATGGCGGCGCTGCTGGGCGCGCGCAAGGCGGACATTGCCGCGCAGAGCTGCGTGGTGGAGCGGATCGCGGACGAGGCTGCGCTGTGCCGCCGCACGGCAAAGGCAGTCGCTGATGGCAAGGTGGTGGGCTGGTTTCAGGGGCGCATGGAATGGGGCCCGCGGGCGCTGGGCAACCGCAGCATCGTCGGCGACCCGCGGCGTGCCGACATGAAGGACATCCTGAATCTGAAGATCAAGCGGCGCGAATCCTTCCGGCCGTTTGCGCCGTCGATCCTGCGCGAAGCGACGGCGGACTGGTTCGAGGTGGATGACGATGTGCCATTCATGATGCAGGTGTATCCGATCCGTGCGGAGAAGCGCGCCTTGATTCCGGCGGTGACGCATGTAGACGGAACGGGCCGCCTGCAAACCGTGACGCGTGACACCAACCCACGCTATTACGCCCTGATCGAGGCCTTCCGCGATTTGACCGGCGTGCCGATGGTGCTGAATACCTCGTTCAACGAGAACGAACCCGTGGTGTGCAAACCGCAAGAGGCGCTGGATTGCTTCCTGCGCACCAGGATGGATGTGCTGGTGCTGGGGGATTGGGTGGTGGAGCGGGTGGAGGGATTGGCCGACTGAAGTCGGCCCCACGAAAAGCCCGCGGTTTTTGCCCTTCGGGCTTACGTGGTCTGTACCGGGTCGTGCTGGTAATGGATGCGCGAGGCCGGGCAGGCCAGGTTGTAGATTTGGTCTGCCTCGACATACAGCGGGAAGGTGACGTCGTGGCGCATGAACTCGAAGCGCGGGTGGTCGTGCAGGTGGTCGATGTTGCGCTTGGTGCCAGTGAAGA
>JALHNN010000427.1 GCA_022843505.1 Sulfuritalea sp. | reverse complement strand
AGGTAGGGACATCGGCGCTGCAACTTGCCGCTGTCAGCAACATCAATCGCGGCACGCAGGGAGTCACCCTGAACCTCGGCAGTCTGGGTCTGGTGAAACTCGGCGACGTCAAACAAATTTTCTAAGCGGAGAAGATCATGGGATTCCAACAAGGCCTGGCCGGACTGAATGCCTCTTCCAAGGCGCTCGATACCATCGGCAACAACATCGCCAACGCCAATACCATCGGCTACAAGACCGGTTCGACCCAGTTCGCCGACGTCTTCGCGGCGTCGCTTTCCGGCGCCGGCGCCGCGCCGGTCGGCCTGGGTACCAAGGTCTCGGCCGTGGTCCAGCAGTTCACCCAGGGCAGCATCGGCGTCTCCAGCAATCCGCTCGACGTCGCCATCAACGGCGGCGGCTTCTTCCAGATGGACGACGGCAACGGTGCCACGGTGTATAGCCGCAACGGCCAGTTCCAGCTCGACCAGTCGGGCTACATCGTCAATAGCAACGGCCTGCAACTGAAGGGCATCATGGCCAGCGTGGGCGTGATCTCCCAGGGCTCGCCCGCCGTACCGCTGCGCCTCTTCGATCCGACGCAAAGCCTTGCCGGGCCACCTCAGGCCACGGGCGCCAGTCCCGGTGCAATCGGTGTCGAGGCCAACGTGAATCTTGACGCCCGCCTCGCCAATCCCGCCGTCGGTGTCTTCGATTACAGCAATCCGGCGTCCTACAACCAGTCGACCGCGGTGACGGTCTACGACAGCCTCGGCAACGCCCATACCTACGCCATGTACTTCGTCAAGACTGCCGCGAATACCTGGGACGTGTACTCCACCGTGACCAACCCGGCCGGTGCGTCGCCGACCTTTACCGATCTTTCGGCGGGTGGCGCGCTGGGCACGCTGAGCTTCGATACCTCGGGCAACATCACCTCGGCGCCATTCAGCGCCACCATCACCGCCGCCGAACTGGGCTATGCCGGCGCCGTGGCCGATCTGACCTTCCCGGTCAATTTTTCCGGTTCGACCCAATTCGGTTCCAGCTTTTCGGTGAATGCCATGGTGCAGGACGGCTACGGCTCGGGAACCCTGGCCGGATTCAACATCGGCCAGGACGGCACCATCCTCGGCCGCTATACCAACGGCCAGACCTCGGTCGTCGGCCAGGTCATCCTTGCCGCTTTCCGCAACGCGCAAGGCATGCAGCCGCTGGGCGACAACGTCTGGGCGCAGACCCCGGGCAGCGGCGACGCCATCGCCGGCGTGCCCGGTTCCTCCGGCCAGTATGGTGTGCTGCAATCGGCTGCCCTCGAGGAATCCAACGTCGACCTGACGGCGGAATTGGTGAGCATGATCACCATGCAGCGGTCGTATCAGGCCAATGCGCAGACCATCAAGACCGTGGACAGCATCCTGCAGACACTGGTCAACCTGCGTTAAGAGTCGGCGCTGAGGATACGGCGACCAGAAGCACCCAATGGACCGGATGATCTACACGGCGATGAGCGGTGCCAGCCAGACCATGGCGCGGCAGGCGGCTGTCGCCCACAACCTGGCGAATGCCAATTCCACCGGCTACAAGGCCGAGGAGCATCGCCTGCGCGCGGTCCAGGTGCAGTCGCAGGCCGTGCACAAGGGCCTGCCGACAAGGGCCCTGGCCATCGATGCCAGCACGCATACCGATTTCTCCTCGGGTGGCATGGTTGGCACGGGCCGCCCGCTGGATGTCGCGGTGCAGGGGCAGGGATGGATCGCCCTGCAGATGCCGGACGGCAGCGAGGCCTATACCCGCAACGGCGCCTTCGAGCTCAACGTCAACGGCGTGCTGCAGACCCGGAAGGGCATACCGGTGCAAGGCGACGGCGGCGCCATCAGCGTACCGCCCGAGGTCAAGCTCAGCATCGGCGTTGACGGCACGATTTCGGCCCTGCCGGAATCCGGCGCCCAGAACACGCCCAGCGTGATCGGTCGCATCAAGCTGGCGAACCCGCCGACCGCCGACCTGGTGCGTGGCGAGGACGGCCTGTTCCGCACGCGCAGCGGGGATGCCGCACCTGCCGACGAAACCATCACCGTGGTTGCCGGCACCCTCGAGGGCAGCAACGTCAATGCCGCCGAGCAGATGGTGAACATGATTTCGCTGGCACGCCAGTTCGAGATGCAGTTGAAACTGGTCTCCACGGCGGACGCCAACGACAAGGCCGCGGCACAGATCCTGACCACGCGCTGAGCCGTGGCATGGCCCTTGCAAGTGTTGGCCTGAACACATTCCCCGAGGATTGAAAAATGGCCTTATCGAACAGCTTGAGCGGCTTGATTGCGGCGGGAAAAGCCATCGACGTCATCGCCAACAACATCGCCAACTCCAATACCATCGGCTTCAAGTCGTCGATTGCACGCTTCACCAACGTCGCGGCGGCAGGAAAGGGTAGCGGACCGGCAGATTCTGCCGCCAGTGCCGGGGTCAGCGCCGACAATGTGTTCCAGAGTTTCGACCAGGGGCGGATGGAAGGCACCAACAATCCGCTCGACATGGCGATCAACGGCCAGGGCTTCTTCCGTCTGCACAACCCCGAGACGGGGAAGGTCAGCTATACGCGCGACGGGCAGTTCCGCCTTTCCTTCGAAGAAGGCAGTTCGCCGAGACTGGTTACGCGGTCCGGCTTGAGTCTCACCGGTAACCTGCCCGATTTCAGTACCGATCCCTTTGGCATCATAGATACGGTGCCGGCTCCGGTGCCGATCACCATCGTCCCCGACTTCCCTCCCCGGCAAACCAGCCGGGTCAATCTCAGCTTCAACCTCGACCCGCGGGTGAAGCCGGCCACGCTGCCCTTTGATCCGGTCGATGCCAATACCTACAACGCTTCCACCGTGGCCAAGGTTTTCGATTCCACCGGGGCATCCCACGACCTGCGCATGTACTTTGCGTCGCCCGGTGCCGGCAATGTCTGGAATGTGTACTCGACGCTGGATTATGACGTCAGCGTCCCCGCCACGACCACGGTTTTCGGTCCCGCCACCTTGAGCTTCGACACGAATGGCCGCCTCAGCACCCCCATGCCGCTGGCCGGGCAGGTCTATACCACTACGGCGGGCGAGACCCTTACGCTTGCCGTCGATTACACCGGCACCAGCCAGCTCGGCACGCCCTTCAGCGTCAATGCCCTGAGCCAGGATGGCTATCCCAAAGGCGAGATCCAGGATTCCTATGAATTCAGCGTCCTGGCCGACGGCCACATCAGCGCGCGCTACTCCAACGGCCAGCGGCGCAACGTGGCGCAGGTGGTGCTCGCCAACTTCGCCAATCCGAATGCCCTGATCAACACCGGCGACAACCAGTGGGTGACCAACGATGATCC
>JALHNN010000426.1 GCA_022843505.1 Sulfuritalea sp. | reverse complement strand
ACTTCGAACTCGTCACCGAACCGGAGCTCAACATCCTCACCTACGGTTACAACCCGGCCTGGGTGCAGCAGGAGCTGGCCGCGGCACCGGCGGAAAAAGCCGCGCGCATCAACGAGGTGCTGGACAAGGTCACCGAAACCATGCAGAAGCGGCAACGTGAAAACGGCCGGACCTTTGTTTCCCGCACGCGCCTGGCGCCGGGCCGCTACCGCGGTGGCAGGATTACCGTGTTCCGCGCCGTCCTGGCCAACCCGCTGACGACCGACGGCATCCTGTCATCGGTCATCGATGAACAGTGCGAAATGGCCGGGCAGGAAGAGAACCTTGTCCTGCTTGCGCAAATCCGCGCGCTTTGCACACAGGGCGCGCCAATAGCCGCGCCTGCGAGGGCCTAGGCAGTATTCGCCGGGTGGCGTCAACCGGCGCGCGACGCTAGGCCTTCGGCCGGTGGAGCGCGCAGAGCTTGTTGCCGTCGGGGTCTCGCACATAGGCCAGGTACATCGCACCCATCTTGCCCTCGCGCAGTCCGGGCGGTTCTTCGATCGAGCTGCCGCCGTGGGCCACGGCGGCGTCGTGAAACTGGCGCACCTGTTCGGGCGAGCCGCACTTGAAGCCGATGGTTCCGCCGTTGGCGGCGGTCGCCGGTGCGCCGTTGATCGGCTCGCTGATGCAGAAGGTACTGCCGTCGTGGCGATAGAACAGGCGCTGGTGTCCGGTGCCGGCAGCATTGCGCAGCGGTTCGCCGGCGCCAAGCACGGCGAGCACCGCGTCATAGAAGCGCTTGGAGCGCTCGATATCGTTCGTTCCAACCATCACGTGACTGAACATGCCTTGCCTCCTGGACTGATTTTGGGGGTTTGCGCCGCCCCGAGTGTAAACGTCGCCGTGGCCCCAGCGCCGTCCGCAGGGGATACCGTCTCCGGCTTCGCCGCAGACATAACATTCCGCTTCACGGCTTGAGGCGGCGGAACAGGTCCTTCACCGCCGCCACGCGCTGATCGAGCGCGGAGGTCGGCTTCTGCCAGGTGAGCTTGTCGGGGCCGGCGAGCTTGAAGCTGCGGTCGGACTGGATCAGAAGGATGATGTCGGCCGGGTCGAGCGGCGGGTTCTTGATGAACTGCACCTGTATCGCCTGCGGCCCGGCATCCAGCTTGGCCAGGCCCAGGGCGCGGCCGGCCAGGCGCAGGCGGTGGGTTTCGACCAGCGCCAGGGTCTGCGTCGGCATCTCGCCGTAGCGGTCGATCAGTTCTTCCTGCATGGCGCGCAACTCGTCCTCCGTGTCGCAGTTGGCCAGGCGCTTGTAGAGCGTCAGGCGCTCGTGCACGTCGGGGCAGTAGTCGTTGGTCAGCAGCGCCGGCACGCGCAGGTTGATCTCCGAGGTGACGGCCAGGGGCTGGGTCAGGTCGGGGATCTTCTCGCCGGCCTTCAACGCGCGCACCGCGGCATTCAGCATGTTGGTGTACATGGCGAAGCCGACCTCGTGGATCTCGCCGCTCTGCGATTCGCCGAGCACCTCGCCGGCGCCGCGGATCTCGAGGTCGTGCATGGCCAGGAAAAAGCCGGAGCCGAGTTCCTCCATGGCCTGGATGGCTTCCAGCCGCCGCTTGGCCTGGGCCGTCGGCTTGGCGTCCTCGTGGGTCAGGAGGTAGGCGTAGGCCTGGTGGTGGCTGCGGCCGACGCGGCCGCGCAGCTGGTGCAATTGCGCCAGGCCGAACTTGTCGGCGCGGTTGATGATGATGGTGTTGGCATGCGGGTTGTCGATGCCGGTCTCGATGATGGTGGAACAGAGCAGCAGGTTGTGCTTCTGCTGGGTGAATTCGCGCATCACCCGTTCCAGCTCGCGCTCGGGCAGCTGGCCGTGGCCGACGACGATGCGCGCCTCGGGCAGCAGAGCTTCGAGGCGCTCCTTCATGTTGGCGATGGTGTCGACCTCGTTGTGCAGGAAATACACCTGGCCACCGCGCTTGAATTCGCGCAGGCAGGCTTCGCGCACCTGGCCGCTGGACCACTTGCTGACGAAAGTCTTGATCGCCAGGCGCTTCTGCGGCGGCGTCGCAATGACGGAAAAGTCGCGCAGGCCTTCGAGCGACAGCCCGAGGGTGCGCGGGATCGGCGTCGCGGTCAGGGTCAGCACATCGACACTGGCGCGCAGGGCCTTGAGCGCCTCCTTCTGGCGCACGCCGAAGCGGTGCTCCTCGTCGATGATGACGAGGCCCAGGCGCTCGAACTTGACGTCCTGCTGCAGCAGGCGGTGGGTACCGATCAGGATGTCGATCTTTCCCGCCGCGAGCAGTGCCACCGCCTCGTCCTGTTCCTTCGCCGACTTGAAACGCGAGATTTCCGCCACCTTGACCGGCCAGCTGGCGAAGCGGTCGGCGAAATTCTGGTAGTGCTGCTCGGCCAGCAGCGTGGTCGGGCAGAGGATGGCCACCTGCTTGCCGTCGGCCACGGCGACGAAGGCGGCGCGCATCGCCACCTCGGTCTTGCCGAAGCCGACATCACCGCAGACCAGGCGGTCCATCGGCTTGCCCGAGCGCATGTCTTCGACCACGGCATTGATCGCCGCCTGCTGGTCGGGTGTTTCCTCGAAGCCGAAGCCGTCGGCAAAGGCTTCCAGGTCGTGCGGCTTGAACTCGAACTTGTGGCCTTCGCGCGCCGCGCGCTGGGCGTAGAGGTGCAGCAACTCGGCGGCGGTGTCGTGCACCTGCAGCGCGGCCCTTTTCTTGGCCTTTTCCCACTGGCCGGAGCCCAGCGTGTGCAGTTGCACCGATTCCGGATCGGCGCCTCTGTAGCGCGAGATCACCTGCAGCTGCGCCACGGGCACATAGAGCTTGGCGCCGTTGGCATATTCGAGGTGCAGCATCTCGGTGGCGCCCTCGCCGAAATCCATGTGGGCGAGGCCCAGATAGCGGCCGATGCCGTGGGCCTCATGCACCACCGGGTCGCCGATCTTCAGCTCGGAGAGGTCGCGCAGCCAGCCGTCGAGGTTGGCGCGACGGGCGTCCGAGCGCCGGCCGCGGGGTCGCGCCGTGGCGGCATACAGCTCGTTTTCGGTAATGACGGCGATGTCGTCGAGGACGAAGCCACCCGACAGGGGCCCGACGCCGAGCATGAAGCGCTCGGGGGCGGCGAGGAAGGCGGCGAAGTCCTCGCCGGCCGCGGGCAGCATTCCATATTCGGCAAGGAAGTCGGCCAGGGTCTGGCGCCGGCCCGGCGATTCGGCCAGCAGCAGCACGCGCCCCGCGAACCCGCCGAGGAAGGCGCGCAGCAGGGCGAGCGGATCGTCGGCCTTGCGATCGACGGCCAGCGGCGGCAGCTTTGCCGCCGAAATCGCCGTGTTGCCAGCGCCGA
>JALHNN010000425.1 GCA_022843505.1 Sulfuritalea sp. | reverse complement strand
GTCCTCCGGCTCGGCCTGTACCTCGGCCAGCCTGGAGCCGTCCTACGTGCTGCGCTCGCTGGGCCGTTCCGACGAACTGGCGCACAGCTCGATCCGCTTCACGCTGGGCCGCTTCACCACCGAGGCGGACGTCGATTTCACGGTCAAGCTGTTGCATGACAAGCTGGGCAAGCTGCGCGAGCTGTCGCCGTTGTGGGAAATGTACAAGGACGGCGTTGATCTCAACAGCGTCCAGTGGGCAGCGCATTGACGCGGCTTGCCGCGCCAATGCGCTGCCCTGAGGGCAGATGAACCACCCACCCCCCAACCCCCGCCCCGGGGGCGGGGGCGACTAGATGGAGAGGCACCAAAATGGCATATAGCGAAAAAGTACTGGACCACTACGAGAATCCCCGCAACGTCGGCTCCTTCGCCAAGGATGACGACAGCGTCGCCACCGGCATGGTCGGCGCCCCGGCCTGCGGCGACGTGATGAAGCTGCAACTCAAGGTCGGCAAGGATGGCGTCATCGAGGACGCCAAGTTCAAGACCTACGGCTGCGGTTCCGCGATCGCCTCCTCGTCGCTGGTCACCGAATGGGTCAAGGGCAAGACCATCGACCAAGCGCTGGAAATCAAGAACACCCAGATCGCCGAGGAGCTGGCGCTGCCGCCGGTGAAGATCCACTGTTCCATCCTCGCCGAGGATGCGATCAAGGCCGCGGTGGCCGACTACAAGAAGAAGCACGGAGCCTGATCATGAGCGCATGCACCACGACCCCTTCGGATGCGGCGGTTGAGCCGCAGGCCGTTCCTTCCGGCTGGCAGGGCGCGGAGCGTGCGGTTCCGGTGACGCTTTCGGCGCGCGCCGCGGACCACATCGCCAGGTTCCTCGCCAAGCGCGGCAAGGGCGTCGGCATCCGCCTCGGCGTGCGTACCTCGGGCTGTTCGGGCATGGCCTACAAGCTGGAATTCGCCGATGCCGCAAATGCGGAAGACGTCGAGTTCGTCAGCCACGGCGTCAAGGTCTTCGTCGATCCGAAGAGCCTGCCCTACCTCTCGGGCACCGAACTCGATTACGCCCGCGAAGGCCTCAACGAGGGCTTCAAGTTCAACAACCCGAACGTCAAGGACGCCTGCGGCTGCGGCGAATCCTTCAACGTTTGAGTCGCGGGCCGTCGTGACCGATCTGGACTTCGCCGCCGATCACTTCGCCCTGTTCGGCCTCGGGCGCGCGCAGGGCCTCGACTCGGCGGCGCTGGAAGCGCGCTTCCGCGAAATCCAGGCAGAGGTCCATCCCGACAAGCACGCCCACGGCTCCGATGCCAGGCAGCGCCAGGCGATGCAGTGGGCCACGCGCGTGAACGAGGCCTACCAGACGCTGAAAGTACCCCTGGCGCGGGCGCGCTATCTGCTGCATCTGCTGGGTCATGACGCCCAGGTCGAGAGCAATACGGCGATGCCCATGGAGTTCCTCCTGGCGCAGATGGAGCTGCGCGAGGCGGTGGCCGAGGCAAAAGTCGGCGCCGACGACACGGCGCTCGACGAACTCAGGCGCGGGCTGGTCGCCGAGATGAAGGCAGAATACCAGCGCCTGCAGGAACTGATCGATGCGCGGCGGGACTACGCGGCGGCGGCCGGGTTGGTGCGCCAGCTGATGTTCCAGGAAAAACTGCTGCACGAGATCGACGACGCGCTCGAGGCCGTACTCGCCTGATACTTTCGAATAACACGCCGTGCCCGCCAGGGCACCACTGAAAAAAGCAAATGGCACTCCTGCAAATTGCGGAGCCCGGCGAGTCCGCCGCTCCCCACGAACACCGGCTTGCGGTCGGCATCGATCTCGGTACAACCAACTCGCTGGTCGCCACCGTGCGCAGCGGCATGAGCGTGGTGCTCAACGACGAACGCGGGCGGTCCCTGCTGCCTTCGATCGTGCGCTATGCCGCCGGCGGCGAGATCGAGGTCGGTTACGCGGCCCAGGCCCACCAGGCCTCCGACCCGCGCAATACCGTCGTCTCGGCCAAGCGCTTCATGGGCCGCGGGCGCAAGGACATCGCCCACGTCGAGATGCTGCCCTACGACTTCATCGACGCCGAAGGCATGGTCAAGCTGAAGACCGCGCAGGGCATCAAGAGTCCCGTCGAGGTCTCCGCGGAAATCCTCAAGGCCCTGCGCGTCCGCGCCGAAGCCTCGCTGGGCGGCGAGCTGACGGGCGCGGTGATCACCGTGCCGGCCTATTTTGACGACGCCCAGCGCCAGGCCACCAAGGACGCCGCCCGGCTGGCCGGCCTCAACGTGCTGCGCCTGCTCAACGAACCGACGGCCGCCGCCATCGCCTATGGCCTGGACAACGGTGCCGAGGGGGTCTACGCGGTGTTCGACCTTGGCGGCGGCACCTTCGACATATCCATCCTGCGGTTGTCCAAGGGCGTCTTCGAAGTGATGGCCACGGGCGGCGATTCGGCGCTGGGCGGCGATGATTTCGATCATCGGGTGTTCTGCTGGATCATCGAGCAGGCGGGTTTGGCGCCGCTGTCGCCGCACGACGTGCGCCTGCTGCAGGTGCGGGCGCGCGAAGCCAAGGAATACCTCTCGCAGCACAGCGAGGCGCCGATCACGGTCAAGCTCGGCAGCGGCGAATACGTCGATGTGACGCTGACCACCGACATCTTCACCGAGATCACGCGCACCCTGGTGCAAAAGACCCTGGTGCCGACGCGCAAGGCCCTGCGCGATGCCGCCCTGACGGCGGACGACATCAAGGGCGTGGTGATGGTCGGCGGTTCCACGCGCATGCCGCAGATCCAGCATGCAGTCGGCGAGTTCTTCCGCCAGGAGCCGCTCAACAACCTCGATCCGGACAAGGTGGTGGCACTCGGCGCGGCGATCCAGGCCAACCTCCTGGCGGGCAATCGCGCCGCCGGCGACGACTGGCTGCTGCTCGACGTGATCCCGCTCTCGCTTGGCCTGGAAACCATGGGCGGCCTGGTGGAGAAGGTGATCCCGCGCAACAGCACGATCCCGATCGCCCGCGCCCAGGAGTTCACCACCTACAAGGACGGCCAGACGGCGCTCGCGGTTCATGTGGTGCAGGGCGAGCGCGAACTGGTCTCCGATTGCCGCAGCCTGGCGCGCTTTGAACTGCGCGGCATACCGCCGATGGTGGCCGGCGCGGCGCGCATCCGCGTCAGCTTCCAGGTCGATGCCGACGGCCTGCTGTCGGTGACGGCAAGGGAACAGACCACCGGCCACGAAGCCCGCATCGAGGTCAAGCCTTCCTACGGGCTGTCCGATGACGAAATCGCGGCCATGCTCAAGGACAGCTTCAGCCATGCCTCGGACGATGCCTTCCGCCGTGCCCTGCGCGAAGCCCAGGTCGAGGCGCAGC
>JALHNN010000424.1 GCA_022843505.1 Sulfuritalea sp. | reverse complement strand
CATCCGGGTTCACCCAGGAGATGACGAAGACCGTGTGGCCCTGGTCGGTGCACCACTTGATCCAGGAGTTGCTTTCGCGCAGGTCGAGGATGTAGTACTTGTTGATCCAGGGCGGGATGATCAGCAGCGGGCGCTTCCACTGCTCCTTGGTGGTCGGGCTGAACTGCAGCAGCTGGATCATCTCGTTCTGGAAGATCACCTTGCCGGGCGTCGAAGCGACGTTCTTGCCCATCTCGAAGGCCGAGGGGTCGGTCATCTTGACGCGCAACTGGCCGCCGCCTTCCTCGATGTCGCGCAGCAGGTTGTTGAAGCCCTTGAGCAGATTCTGGCCATTGGTCTTCACTGTCTCGCGCAACACTTCCGGGTTGGTCGCCGCGAAGTTCGACGGCGCCAGGGCGTCGATGAACTGGCGGGTGAAAAAATTCACCTTCTTCTTCGAAATGTCATCGAGGCCTTCGACGCTGCCGACCGAGTCATGGATGTGGCGCGCCGTGATCAGGTAGGACTGCTTGACGAAATCGAAAAGGAAATGCTCTTCCCACTCGGCGTCGGCGAAGCGCTTGTCGCCCTTCTTGGGCTCCGCCACGGGCGCGCCCTGCATGCCCATCATGCGCATGGTCGAGTGCTGCCAAAGCGAGAAGTAGTCCCACACCAGGTTCATCTGCGCCTGGGCCAGCTTGTAGGGGTTGGCCAGCATCTTGGCCATCATGTCCATGAATGCCTGAGCGATGCCGAGGTCGTCCGAGGGCACCGAAACGCCCTTCTTCATCTGGCGCTTGATGTGGTCGGTAATCAGGTGCGAGGCGCGTTCGGCAACCTCGGCATAGGTCTTGGCGATTTCCTTGGGATCGGGCAAGGCGTTGGCTTCTTTGGCGGACATGGAGACTCCTAGGGTTGACTGACGAAACGGATGAGCCCGTTTTCTTCGATGCGCTGCATGCTTCCTGCGTGTTCCAGGTAATTCAGGTGGGCGATCGATTCGCCCATGGCGAACATGGTCTGGTGCGGATCGGGGATTTCGCGGTCGAACAGCACCGTGATCAGCTCCGCGGCCGACTTCGGCGTGCCGCGGCAGGCCGCGCGCAGCAGCTCGCACCGCTGCGCGTGGTGGGCGTGCAACTGGTCGACCCGCGCATGCAGGCCGCGGAAGGGGCGGCCGTGCGAGGGCAGTACCAGCGTGTCTTCAGGCAGGGCGCGGAAGCCGTCGATCGAGTCGAGGAACTGGCCCAGCGGGTCGGCATAAGGGGTGCTGGCCATGACCGAGATGTTGGTCGAAATGCGCGGCAGCAGCATGTCGCCGGAAATCAAAATGCCGAGCTCCGCGCAATACAGGCTCATGTGCTCCGGGGCGTGGCCGTAGCCGACGATGGTGCGCCATTCGTGGTCGCCGATGCGCAGCCGCTGGTCATGGAACAGGCGCCGGTAGGTGGCAGGGATATTCGGCACGCCGCGCTTGTAGCCGTTGCCGCGCTGGATCAGGCCGTCGATGCGCGCCTGTTCCAGGCCATGCTGGCGGAAGAATTCAACCATGGCGCTGATCTTGTAGCCGGCGATCTGCTCGACCATCATGTGCGCCGCCAGGTATTCGCCCTGGGCGATCCAGAGGCCGGCGCCGGTTTCCTGCTCCAGCCAGGCGGCGAGGCCCAGGTGGTCGGGGTGGCAATGGGTGACGACGGCGCGGGTCAGGCGCCGTCCCGCCAGCGCCGACTTCCAGGCCTGCTTGATCGGGTCCTGGTCGAAGCCGGTATCGACCGCCGCGTAGCCGTCGCCGTCGGCCAGCAACCAGAGGTTGATGTGATTCAGGGCAAAGGGCAGCGGCATGCACAGCCATTCCACTCCCGGCGCGAGCTGCACTGCCACGCCGGGGGCGGGCGAGGTCTCGTGGGGATAGGCGATGGGAGCGTTCAAGTCGCGTCTCTTTGCATCGGGGATGAGAATCTGCTTAAACTTGCCGGCAGGCGATCTGCCATTTTATCCAATTTTCAGGACCTTATGTGCGGTGCAGCAATTCCGCCGAAGGCCGCCCGCCATGGACGAGACCCAAACCATTACCGAACTGGCCCGCGATTTTGGCGTCACCACGCGGACAATCCGCTATTGGGAATCCCACGGCCTGATCTCGCCGGCGCGCGAAGGCGGCAACCGCATCTACAGCAAGCGCGATCGCACCCGCCTCAAGCTTGCCTTGCGCGGCAAGCGCCTGGGCCTGTCCCTGGCCGAAATCAAGGAACTGATCGACATGTACGACACGGTCGGGGACGAGTCGACGCAGTTGCTCTCCTTCCTCGGCGCGCTGGGTCAGCGGCGCGCCGCGCTGGAGCAGCAGCGCGCCGACATCGAGGCCGTGCTGAAGGAAATCAGACGCTTCGAGCGGCAGTGCCGCGAAATGCTGAAATCCGACCAGGCCGCCGCAAGGCCCGGACCGAAGAAAGCCCGAAGTAGTTGACGTTGACGTCAACGTCAACTACCATTCGCCACCTGCTACTCCGGCCGGAGGAAACATGCCCCACACCGCACGTCCCGCCCCGAAAAGTTTCGAGCCGCGCAATCCCGACTGGGAAGCCACCGTGCGCGGGAGCTTTGCCCGGCAGGCGGTGATGAGGCTGATCGGCGCCGAAATGGGCAACCTGGCCCCCGGGCATTGCGAAATCCGCCTGCCTTTCCGCGCCGACCTGACGCAGCAGAACGGCTATTTCCATGCCGGGATCACCAGCACCATCGTCGATAGCGCCGGCGGCTACGCCGGCTACACCTTGATGCCGGTCGGCTCGGACGTGCTGACCGTCGAATTCAAGCTGAACCTGCTGGCGCCCGCCGACGGCGAGCACCTCGTCGCCGAAGGCCAGGTGCTGAAGACCGGCAGGAACCTCGTGATCACCCGCGGCGAGGTCTATGCGATCAAGAACGGCCGCGCGACCCACTGCGCGACCATGCAGCAGACCCTGATGACCATGTATGCCAAAAAGGAAACCCAATGATCGGACTCAATTTCGACCTCGGTGAAGACATCGACATGTTGCGCGAAGCGGTCTGGACCTTCGCGCAGAAGGAAATCCTGCCGCGCGCCGCCGAGATCGACCGCGACAACCTGTTTCCCGCCGACCTGTGGAAGAAGTTCGGCGACATGGGCGTGATGGGCATGACGGTGAGCGAGGAGTACGGCGGCGCCAACATGGGCTACCTCGCGCACATGATCGTGATGGAGGAGATTTCCCGCGCCTCGGCCTCGGTCGGCCTCTCCTACGGGGCCCATTCCAACCTCTGCGTGAATCAGATCCATCGCAACGGCAATGCCGCGCAAAAGCAGAAGTACCTGCCCAAGCTGATCTCCGGCGAGCATGTCGGGGCATTGGCGATGTCCGAGCCGGGCGCC
>JALHNN010000423.1 GCA_022843505.1 Sulfuritalea sp. | reverse complement strand
GCCACCCGCTGTTCCTCGGCGGCAAACAACCGGCCCAACTCGGCGTCCGGCAGGGCATCGGCCCCGTGGGCCGCGCGCCACTCGCGCACCGCGGCCGGCAGATCGTGTTCCTGCAAGCGCGCGGCCTGCGCGGAGTCGCCCTGCTCGCGGAGCAGGCAGATCCGACGCATGAGGCGCGTGATGCCGGCCACGCGCCCGGCGGCGGGTGGCTCCAGGTTGGGAGAAAGTGTGTTCAACAAGGCTGGGCCCTACCGACCGGCCTTGTTTTCTTTGGTTCAAAAAAATTCCCGGCTCCCAAAGGAAACCGGGAATCGTCCCTAGACGGGGCGGGAATTCCGCTCAGCTCACTTCTTGATGCCGATGTATTCGAGGAAGGGCTCCTGCGAGCGCGGGCGGCCGAGGAATTTCTCGACGGACACCGTCACGTCGCGGCTGTGGCCGACGCCATAGACCTCGTCCCTCAGGCGGCGCCCGACCTTCTCGTCGAGGAAACCACCCGGGGCCTTCTGGAACTCGCTGGCCATGTCGAGCGCCATGACCTTGGCCCACATGTAACCGTAGTAGCCGGCATCATAGCCGCCGGCCAGATGGCCGAAGTAGGCGACAAATGCGGTGTCCGGCGGCGGGGCGATAGTCACGCGCTCAAGCACGGCGTTCGTGACGGCGACGACATCGAGCCGGGCGGCCTCGTCCGTCGGCACGGCGTGCAGGGCCAGGTCAAGCAGGCCGAGCGAGAGCTGGCGGCGGGTGGCGTAACCCTCGGTGGCCTGGCGGGCGGCGACCAGCGCGGCGATCGCCGCGGCGGGGATTTTCTTCGACGGGTCGCGGTAGTCGGCGGCGAAGGTGTCGAGCACGGCCTTGTCCCAGACCCAGTTCTCCAGCATCTGCGACGGGGCCTCGACGAAATCCTGCGGCACCGCGAAACCGGTCTGCGCGACGAAGCGCGAGCGGCTGAGCACGCCGTGCATCACGTGGCCGAACTCGTGGAAGAGGGTGACCACGTCGCTCTGCTTGAGCAGCGAGGGCTTGTCGGCGGACGGCGCCGGGAAATTGCACATGAGCGCGACGACCGGCAGGTCGTAGCGGCCGTCGGCCATCACGCCGCCGGCCTTCTGCGGGAAGCAGGCGAAGTGGTTGAACTTCCCCTCGCGCGGAAACATATCGAGGTAGAAGGCGCCCATCGGCGTGCCGGTGGCGGAATCCTGCACGACGTAGAGCTGCACGCCCGGCGCCCACACGTAGGGCGGCGTCACCTCGGTGAACTTCAGGCCGAAGATCTTCTGGTAGATGGCGAACATGCCGTCGAGGGTCGCCTGGTAGGGAAAGTAGACGCGCAGCGCCTCGGTATCGACGGCGTAGCGGTCCTTGAGGAGCTTGTTGGTGTAGTAGCTGATGTCCCAGGGATCGAGCTGGGCGTCGGCGCGGCCGATGTGCTTCGCCTTCAGGCCGCGGAGCGTCTCCATCTCGGCCGCGAACTTGGGCTGCAGGCCGAGGCTCAGCTCCTCCTCGAACTTGACGGCGGTCGCGCCGGTCTTGGCCATCTTGACCTCCGTCTGGTAGTCGGCCCAGGTCGCGTAGCCCAGGCGGCGGGCGATCTCGCCGCGCAAGGCGACGAGCTTGCTAAGGACGGGCACGTTGGTCTCGCGGGCCAGGGAGTTGCGGGCGACGTTGACGGCACGGCGGGTGGCGGCGTTGTCGGCATTCTCGGCGATGGCAACGGCGTGCCAGGTAACGTTGGCGAGCACGCGGTATTTGCCGTCCGCCTGCTTCACGCCGGGGCTGTCGAGGAAACTCTGCGGCACACCGGCCATCTCCTCGGCGGTGAAGTCAAGCGGGGCGCGGGCGTTGTTGATATTGACCGCAAACTCGGTGGTCAGGCCGGCGAGATCCTTGCGGAGCTTCTCGACCTCGGTGCGCTCGTTGGCGGGCAGGTTGAGGCCGGCGCGGCGGTAGGCGCGCATCTGGTCGTCCACCAGCCGCTGCTCCTGGGGATCGAGCCTGGGCTTGGTGTCCGCAAAGGCCTTGAGGATCTGGTAGAGGTCGGCGCGATAATCGAGGCCGACGCTCCACTCCTGGAGCTTCACGGACATCTCGTTGGCCGTGTCGCGCATGGTCTTGTCGAGGGCGGACTCGGCGACCGTGCCGGCGATGGCGTAGGCGTCGCCGACGCGCGCGGTGATGGCATCATACGCGGCAAAGGTGCTCGCGAAGGTGGCCTTGGCGGGATCTTGCGCCGCGAGGGCGGTCAGGGCGGCGTCGGCGGTCTTGATGGCGTTCTCCGCCTGGGCCTTCACCTCGTCCTGGGTCAGCGGATAGGTTGGCAGCACCAGCGACATCTGGCTGGCGGCGGCGTCGGCCTGGAAGGGGGCAAGGTCGGCCGGTTTGGCCCAACCAGGGACCAGCAGGGCAACGGGCAGCAACAGGCACAGGGCCTGACGAAGGAGTCGGGAGAGGAATCGCATAGGGGGAATGATTACCCACAGGCTAGGCCCCCTCCGAAGGCCGGCTCAACCCCTAAACGACCATCCGCGAGCAGGCGGAGTTGAAAGACGACTGGCACCTGCTCCGCCAAGGCTTCGGTGGGCATGTTTCCTTCGGCTTCCGAAAGAAAAATGGCGGAGAGGGAGGGATTGATTCGCTGCGCTCAGGGCCGTGCCCCAAAGCCTGCGGCTTTGCCCATATCCCTCCTCTGCAGCTGCTCCGCCTCTGTCACCGGCTTGGCCGGTGCGCCATTGCCGGAGGCAATGGCGGAGAGGGAGGGATTCGAACCCCCGGGACCTTGCGGCCCACCTGATTTCGAGTCAGGCGCGATCGACCACTCTGCCACCTCTCCGTGAACAGGGGCCGAAACGTAGGTTCCGCCCGCCAAAACGGAAGCCGAAACTGGCGTGTTTTTCGCCAGCGCCGGGCAGGGTAAAAATCAGACGTTTTCGTCCTCCAGCCCGCTGAGTTCCCGCCGGTTGGCGGGCAGGTGCTGGGGCAGGAAGTAGTAATACAGCATCAGCTGCCAGCTGCGGGAGGAGCGATACAGCGCCAGTGGCGCCAGCAGGGCCAGCGCCCCGGCCAGGCCGATGGCCATCCGGCCGGAAAGCACCTCCAGATACCAGAGGATGACCACGGGGGCGAGCAGGCCGAAACAGGTGACGCCGTAGTTGATGGCCATGGCCCCGAGGAAGAATCCCTCGTCCTTCTCGATCTTCAGGCCGCAGTCGCGGCACGCGCGGTCGAGCTCGAAGAGCGTGCCGGCCTTGAACAGCGTGCGCCCGCCGCAGTTGGGACAGCGGTTGGCTAGGCCTCGGGCGATGATCTGACCGCGGGTGACTTGCATGGGGAAAGGCTAGCCAGCAATCGGCCGAGGGGAAGCGTGCTCTGCATTCA
>JALHNN010000422.1:396-3378 GCA_022843505.1 Sulfuritalea sp. | reverse complement strand
AGAGCCAGGGTCTGCGCCAGGTCAACGGCGCCATGGGGCAGCTGAACAAGGCCACGCAGCAGAGCGCCTCGGCTTGCGAGGAGCTTGCCGCCACCGCCGAGGAAATGGGTGGTCAGGCCGCGCAGCTGCAGGAGCTGGTGGGGTTCTTCAAGAAAAAGGATAGATATGAGTCGGCGCAAGACGGAAGCAAGCGATATGTGGTTTAACACTGGCAGGTTTTCCCTGACAAGTTCCTTCGCCGGCATCAGCCTGTTCGGGTTGATTGCGGTCTCGCTATTGATGTCTATGGTATTCAGCCGGCACAACGCAGCGGTTATGCGTAGCGGCGCGGAAACCCAAAATGCCGCCCTGACCCGCTTTTTGGGAGATTTCACCCTGTTCAGGTTTGGCGGATTTCTTGTCGATGCAGAAAGCATGGATGGTGCTGCGTTGCGCGCCGATCCGCGCGCCGCCCTGCTGCGCACGGAGATTGCAAGATTCGTCAAGGGCACTAACGTGGTCAAGGTAAAAATCTACGATGTCAATGCGAAGGTAATATTTTCATCGGATCCGCTGCAGATCGGTGCTGTCCAGTCCGGCAACCAGGGTTTTTTGGCCGCGAAGGAAGGCGCGACGGTCAGCGAACTGACCTATCGGGGTCGCTTCGATGCTTTCGAGGGCGTTATCTACGATCGCGACCTTATGTCGAGCTACGTTCCCGTTCTCGACACGGCAGGCCGACCTGCCGCCGTCTTCGAAATTTACAGTGATATCACCGACCTCGTGCGCCAGATGGAGGCGACGCGACTGCGCGTGGTTCTCATCGTTGGCACCCCAATGCTGATCCTTTTCGCAGTCCTGCTGTATTTCATCCGGCAAGCGGACGGTTTGATCCTCGCCCAGAGGACGGCGCTGGAAAGCAGTACTGCGTATCTGGAAGCGCAGGTCGCCGTGCGCACCGGCGAGCTTTCGGCGGCCAATTGCCAACTCAGTGACAAGGTAGGCGAGCTTGAGCGCGCCGAAGAGAGCATCCGGGAGACCAGCGGCAAGTTCCAACACATGCTGGAGATCCAGCAGCGCATGTGCTCGGAGCTCGATCTGGATGTTCTGGTGCCTCTCGCGATGCAGGAAATCAGCCGCTATATGGGCGCTGACCGCAGTTCCCTGTTTCTCTTCGACTGGAAGACCATGCAGCTTTCGTCGAAGTTTGCCCAGGGCGTTGCCGGCAACCTGATCGTCATTCCCCTAAAGATGGGGATCGTTGGTACGGCTATCCTAAATCGCAAGACTTACAACGTCAGCAATGCCTACGAGCACCCGTATTTCAATCCCGATCTGGACCAGGTGCTGAGCTTTCGTACCGAAAGCATCCTGGTGGTGCCGATCGTCGATGCGGCTGGCCAGGCACATGGCGGCATCCAGCTTCTGAACAAGAGCACCGGCCGCTTTTCGCTGCGGGACGAGCGCGTTGCCGAAGAGGCTGCAATACTGCTGGCACCCGAGATCGACGGACTCGGTTTCGAGCGGGCCAAGGAAGTGGCGATGCGTCTTCATGCCGCCGTCGAGTGCGATCGCGTTACCGTTTTCAGGCTTGACGAGGCCGAGGGGCGTTTGGTGTCGGTATATGCGGAAGGTATCGGTCAGGGCGAGATTTCGCTCGGAATTCGGCTTGGCATAGCGGGACTTGGTGCCGTTACCGCCCAAGACATCGTGGTTGATGATGTCGCCAGCGATCCGCGCTTCGACAGCCACTTCGATGAGAGTACCGGATATATGACTAAGAGCCTGATCTGCCTGCCGATCAAGGCCAGAAGGGGCGATGTGCTCGGCGTGGTACAGGTCATCAACAAGCGCGATGGCCGGTTCGACGGACAGGATGTTGAAGTGCTGCGCTCATTGGCCGCAGTCTTCGCCGTGTTCATCGAGAATGCGATGCTATTCGCGGATCAGGATGTTCAGTTTCACAGCATGCTTGAAGTCATGGCGGTATCGATCGATGCCAAGGATCATCTTACTGCAGGGCATTCGCAAAACGTTGCCGAAATTTCGCAGCGCATAGGGCATGCGCTGGGATTCTCCGTCCACGAACTCGAGGTTCTCAAGGTCGCCGCGCTGCTTCATGACTACGGCAAGATCGGGATCAGCGACGCGGTGCTGAAAAAGGAAGGCAAGCTGACCAGCGAGGAGTATGCGCACATAAAGCATCACGCCAAGATGACACACGGCATTCTCGAAAATATCTACTTTGCCCGGAAGTACCGGGCGGTGCCGCTGGTGGCGGCATCGCATCACGAGTATTTGGATGGATCCGGTTATCCGCAAGGGCTCACATCGAAACAGATTCCGTTTATGTCGAAGATTCTCACGGTGGCCGATGTCTATGAGGCGCTTACTGCAGACCGACACTATCGCAAGGGCATGTCGTCGGCACAGGCACTTTCGATTCTTCGCGAAGGGGCCAATACCCGCTTCGATACAAACGTGATTGGTGCGCTGGAACAGGTCCTAGATGCCCAAGGTGATGCGGATTGTACAGTTTCGCCCCTACTGGAATGACAGGCGCATAAGGCACGCTGTCAGTAGCCGATCATGCCGAGATTCAGCGGCGCCTTGCTGAGTGGGCCGATTGCTCAGTAGGCGAAAGTCTTGAGCCTGCTGTCAGGCTATGGCGCCCTGGTACCATTTGTTGGGTCACGCCAGAAATGTGGTGGAAGCCGATCTACGAAACGCATTCCAAAGCCATTGCCAATGGCCCCTCCCGCTGCATAGCCGAAGTTCAGATCGCAAAAGTTGTGGCTGCGACTGAATGGCCGGACTGGAGAACGGCTAAGGTTGAGTGGCCGGTTTGGAGAAGAAGCCCGAGCAGCGGCTGATGGCCGCGACCCGCCAACCCACCGATTTCCGTCAGACAGCTACAAACCCCGGCAACCTGGATGCTCTTGCATCGAAGGTCGCGGTCGCCCGGCAGCCAAGGCGTCGATTTCGCGCACCGATCAGGCAATC
>JALHNN010000422.1:0-386 GCA_022843505.1 Sulfuritalea sp. | reverse complement strand
CGTGTCTTTCCAGATGAAAAGCGTCTCCTCAACGGACGGTTCATCCTCGAACCGAACATCGGTCGCTTCGAGCAGACCCGAGATGGTCGCTATGATCAGATTCTTCGACAGCGAGTATCGACTGCGCAACACCCATTCGGTTTCCAGGAGAACGAGCTGGCTGACGAAAACGCGACGACCTGCGGCGACTTCGCGCTTGATCAGCTTTCGCGCCTTTTCGAATTGGGCTTCGTCATCCCGAACCAGATAGCGCACGAGGACATTGGTATCGACTCCCAGCATCACCGCGACAACTGCTCGAGCGGAACGGGCTTGCGCCCCTTTTTGTGCAGCACGCCGGCCAGTTCGGTGACGCTCCTGGACTTCACCCGCATGACTACCGTGCC
>JALHNN010000421.1 GCA_022843505.1 Sulfuritalea sp. | reverse complement strand
CGTTCCCAATCGCAGCCAGAACCGTGCTCTGGCGCGCCATGGAAATCTCGTCGCGCGCGAGTGCAGCCTGAGCTTCCGCGAAGAGCACTACCAGCTCTACCAGCACTACCAGGCAGCGCGCCATTCCGGCGGCGGCATGGACCAGGACAGCCGCGACCAATACGCGCACTTCCTGTTGCAGACCCACGTCGACAGCCGGCTGATCGAATTTCGCGAAGGCGAGCAGCTTCGGGTCGTCTGCATCATCGACGTGCTGGGCGACGGGCTCTCCTCAGTCTATACGTTCTATGATCCCGATATCTACGGGGCGAGCTACGGCACCTATGCCATCCTCTGGCAGATCGCACAATGCCAGCATCTTGGATTGCCCTGGCTCTACCTCGGCTACTGGATCCGTGACAGCCGCAAGATGGCATACAAGTCGAAGTTCCAGCCGCTTGAAGCCCTGCGCCAGGGCGAGTGGCAGCCCGTCACCCCCTGAGGGCACACTTGGCGATCTGGCACACGAGTTTCCCGCTCGACGAAGCCAATCGGCGCGGACAGGGCTGCGCCAATGCCAATCTCGGCATCGAGTTGGTCGAAGCCGGCGAAGACTTCCTCAAGGCCCGCATGCCAGTGGACCATCGTACCCGGCAGCCCGCCGGGGTGCTCCACGGGGGCGTCTCCGTCGTGCTGGCCGAGACCCTTGCATCGTGGGCCGCCGCGTTTGTGGTCGACCCGGCGAAGTTTCATTGCGTCGGGCAGGAGATCAACGCCAATCACGTCCGCGCCGTCGAAAGCGGCTGGGTCTATGGCGTCGCCCGCCCCATACACCTCGGGCGAAGCAGCCATGTCTGGGACGTGCGCATCCACGACGACAAGGATCGCCTGGTCTGCGTATCGCGGGTGACCATGGCCGTGCTGTCGACCCCGATGCAATATTGATATGGCATTACCCTGGTCTTGTGTCAGGCACTGGTGCTGCGTGGACTGAAGGTTCAAGTCCGACGGCGCCCGCCGGCAGCGCGATTCAGGCGCGACGCCAGGTGGTTCCTTGCGGGCCATCCTCCAGGACGATCCCCGCGGCCTTGAGTTCGTCGCGGATCCGGTCCGCCGCAGCAAAGTCCTTCGCCTTTTTCGCCGTGCCTCGGGCGCCGACTTTCAACTCGATTTCCTCATTGCTCAGACCGCCGGACGGCGCGGCCTGGAGGAATTCGACCGCGTCTCGCTGCAGCAGCCCGAGCACCCCGGCCAGCGACTTCAGTTGCGGAGCCAGCGCCGCCTCGCCGCGATTCACGGCAGCGGCAAGATCGAACAACACGGCCATCGCATCTGGGGTGCCGAAATCGTCATCCAGGGCGGCCTTGAAGCGTTGCGCATGGACCTCTTCCCAATCCACCGGCGTCGATCCGGTCACCCCCTTCAGCGCCGTGTAGAGCCGAGTCAGGGCGTGGCGCGCGTCGTCGAGATGAACGTCGGAATAGTTGAGGGGGCTGCGGTAATGGGCGCGCAGTATGAAGAAGCGAACCACCTCGGGGTCGTATTTCTTCAGCACCTCGCGGATGGTGAAAAAGTTCCCAAGCGACTTCGACATCTTCTCGTCGTCTACGCGAACGAAGCCGTTGTGCATCCAGTAATTCACGAACTGGCACTGGTGAGCGCCTTCCGCTTGGGCGATCTCGTTTTCGTGGTGGGGAAACTGCAGATCCTGGCCACCGCCATGGATATCGAAGTGTCGACCGAGCAGTTGCGAGCCCATCGCGGAACACTCGATGTGCCATCCCGGTCGGCCCGGGCCCCAGGGGGATTCCCACTTCACCTCGGCAGGCTCGTCCTCGCGGGAATGCTTCCACAATACGAAATCGAGGGGGTCCTGCTTGCCTGCCATGACATCGACCCGCTCGCCGGCACGCAGGTCCTCCAGCGATTTCCCGGAGAGTTTGCCGTAGCCATCGAACTTGCGCACCGAATAGCAGACGTCGTGATTGTCCGCAACATAGGCATAGCCGTTTCTTTCCAGTGTCCCGATCATGTCCAGCATCGGCGCGACATACTCCGTCGCCCGCGGCTCCGCATCGGGACGGAGAACGCCGAGGGCCGCCGCATCCTCGTTCATGGCGGCGATGAAGCGATCCGTCAGTTGCCGTATCGTTTCACCGTTTTCCGCCGCCCGCTTGATGATTTTGTCGTCAATATCGGTGATATTGCGCACGTAGGTCAGGGCGTAGCCGGTGGCGCGCAGCCAGCGCGCCACCATGTCGAACACCACCATGACGCGGGCGTGGCCAAGATGGCAGTAGTCATAAACCGTCATGCCGCAGACGTACATGTTTACGCGCCCGGGCTGGATGGGAACGAAGGCCTGCTTCTCGCGGGCTAGGGTGTTGTATATCTTCAGCATGGAAAGGGCGGTCCGTTTGCGGCGGGGAAAGCGGCAAAATGGGCTTGAAAGGCCGGCATTATCAGCCTTTCGATCGAGTGCTTCCGGTTGTGGGGAAGGCGGGCTTCTTGTTAGAATCCGACGCTGAATCCTGCATGTTTTCTTGTCGTAGACGCAGCTTCAGGATTGGCCGAGGCCCGAACTCCCGGCATCGGCGACGCGGCCGCAACACTTTCAATTACAGGCAAAACGCCAGCGAGAAGTATATACCATGAGCCAAACCCGCCTCACCGTAACGCGCCTGTTGGCAGCCTTCGCCTCGATCGCCCTGCTGCTCGCCGCCGCCCCTGCCCGCGCCGATGCGTTGCAGGACATCGGCAAGCTGATCAAGCAGGGCCAGCACGCTCAAGCGCTGGAGCAGGTCGACAAGTATCTCGCCGGCAAACCGAAGGACGCCCAGGGGCGGTTTCTGAAGGGCATCATCCTCACCGAAATGAACCGGGCCAATGACGCCATCGCCGTATTCACCAAGCTCACCGAGGAATATCCCGAACTCCCGGAACCCTATAACAATCTGGCGGTGATCTACGCCCAGCAGAAACAGTTCGACAAGGCCAAGCAGGCTCTGGAAATGGCCATTCGCACCCATCCTTCCTACGCCACGGCACACGAGAACCTCGGCGATATCTACGCCCGGCTCGCCAGCCAGGCCTATGACAAGGCCTTGCAGATCGATTCCTCCAATTCCAGTGCCCAGGCCAAGCTCGCACTGATCCGCGACCTGATGGGCGGAAGCCGTTCCGGCAAGGTCACCCGCCCGATCGGCGACGCGCGCCCGAGCGAACCCGTCAAGGTGGCCGAGGCGCCCAAGCCGGTTACCGGCCAGGCGGCAACGCCGGCGGCCAATCCGGCACAAACCAAGCCCGCTGAAGTCGCCAAGCCAGTCGAGGCGGCCAAGCCGGGAGAGGCAGCCAAGACCTCCGAGGCGCCCAAGCCCGTCGCGGCCAAACCGGCTGGCGATACCGTGGCCGAAGTCAC
>JALHNN010000420.1 GCA_022843505.1 Sulfuritalea sp. | reverse complement strand
AGGCGTGCGCATAGGGGCCGGTGTGGATCTCGCAGACGCGCACGCCGATCTTCGCCGCGGCCTCGACCTGGGGCAGTTCGGCGTCGATGAAGGTGCTGGTCATGATGCCGGCACCCGCCAGCCTCGCCACCACCTCGCGCAGGCGCGGCTGCTGGCCGGCGACGTCGAGCCCGCCCTCGGTGGTGATTTCGTGGCGGCCCTCGGGCACCAGCATCGCCATCTCGGGCTTGAGGGTGCAGGCGATGCCGACCATCTCGTCGGTGGCGGCCATTTCCAGGTTGAGCTTGATGTGGGTGAGTTCGCGCAGGCGCTGCACGTCGCGGTCCTGGATGTGGCGCCGGTCCTCGCGCAAATGCACGGTGATGCCGTCGGCGCCGCCGAGGTGGGCCTCGACGGCGGCCCAGACCGGGTCGGGTTCGTGGCCCTTGCGCGCTTCGCGCACGGTGGCGACGTGGTCGATGTTGACGCCGAGTTCGATCATGCTTCCTCCGGATTGACTGTCACAACTCCTGCAGTTCGATGAAGACGCGGCGCGACTGCAGGCTCTTGCCGCCGAGGTGGTGGGAGATCAGCTGGCGCATCAGGCGCCGGCTTTCGAGCCGCGTGCGCGGGTCGGAGTAGTCGTCGGCGGCCATGTCGAGCAGGGTCTTGCCCGAGAGCGCGGGCCCGTCGTCGCCGCTCGCCGTGTCGCCGGCGCCGACTCTCGTCGCCACCGGCCCGCGCTCGATGAGAAAGGCATAGCGGCCCTCGGGCACCACCGGACGCCCGGTCTCGACATCGACGTCCAGCGTCAGGCCGTAGCCGAGTTCCCTGAGCAGGGTCTTCTCGAAACGGCGCAATTCGGGGGCGTCGGCGGCGCCCTCGGCCAGGGCCTGCAGGGCCGCGGCGTAGGCGTCGAACAGCGCGGCGTGGGCATCCTCGCGCGGCAGCATCTTGAGCAGCAGTTCGTTGAGGTAGTAGCCGAGCAGCAGGCAGCGCCCGCCCAGGAGCGGCATGCCGCCCAGCCATTCGACCTTGGCCAGGGTCTTGACCTCGCCGCCGCCGAACCAGCCCAGCTCCAGCGGCTGGAAGGACATCAGCATGCCGCGCATGGCCGAGCGCGGACGCCGCGCGCCGCGCGCCAGCAGCGGCACGCGACCGTGGTCGCGGCTGAATACATCGACCACCAGGCTGGTCTCGCTGTAGGGATGCAGGTGCAGGACGTAGGCCGCCTGGCCGTCGACGCGCTTGCTCACTGGATCAGTCGTATCCGAGGGACTTCAGGGCGCGCTCGTCGTCGGCCCAGCCGCCCTTGACCTTGACCCAGGTTTCGAGCCAGACCCGGCCAGAGAAGAGGGTTTCCATTTCCTTGCGCGCGTCGGTGGAGATGCGCTTCAGGCGCTCGCCGCCCTTGCCGATGACGATGGGCTTGTGGCCGGCCTTGTCGACGATCACGGCGGCATGGATGCGGCGCAGGTTGCCTTCCTGCTCGAACTTCTCGATCTCGACGGCGATGCCGTAGGGCAGCTCCTCGCCGAGGTTGCGGAACAGCTTCTCGCGCAGGATCTCGGAGGCGAGGAAGCGTTCGTTGCGGTCGGTGATGTCGTCGGCGTCGAACACCGCCGGTCCTTCCGGGAGATAGGTGCGCGCCGCGGCAAGCAGCGCATCGGTGCCGAGGCCCTTCTCGGCGGAAACCGGCAGGATCTCGGCGAAGCCGTGCAGGGCCGACAGCTTCTGGATGAAGGGCAGCAGTTCGGCCTTGTCGGCGAGGCGGTCAATCTTGTTGATCACCAGCAGCACCGGCGTTTCATCGGGCAGCATGCGCAGGATCTCGGCCTCGCCGCTGCCCCAGTTGCCGGCCTCGACCACCAGCAGGATGACGTCGACGTCGGCGAAGCTGGACGTGACGCTGCGGTTCATCAGCCGGTTCAGGGCATTCTTGTGCGTCATCTGGAAGCCGGGCGTATCGACGAAGATGAACTGGGCATCGCCGGTGGTGAGGATGCCGTGGATGCGGTGGCGCGTGGTCTGCGCCTTCTTCGAGGTGATGCTGATCTTGGCGCCGACCAGGCGGTTGGTCAGGGTGGACTTGCCGACATTGGGCCGGCCGATGACGGCCAGGTAGCCGGTGCGGAACTCGTTGCTCATGATTTGATCACCGCGATGGCGCGCTCGGCGGCCTGTTGTTCGGCGATGCGGCGGCTGGCGCCGATGCCGGTGCTGCGGATGCCGAGTTCGGCGAGCTCGCATTCGACTTCGAATTCCTGGGCGTGGGCCTCGCCGCGCGTGGCCAGCAGCCGGTAGCGCGGCAGGGACAGATGCCGGCCCTGGAGGATCTCCTGCAGGGCCGTCTTCGGGTCCTTGCCGGCGTTTTCCGGATCGATGCGCTCCAGGGCCGGACGGTAGAGGCCTTCGACCACGGCGCGCGCGGCATCGAAGCCGGCGTCGAGGAAGATGGCGCCGATGATGGCTTCGAGGGCGTCGGCCAGGATCGAGGGCCGGCGCGCGCCGCCGCTTTTCAGCTCGCCCTCGCCCAGCCTGAGACAGCTGCCGAGGTCGAGACCGAGCGCGATCTCGGCCAGGGACTCCTGGCGCACGAGGTTGGCACGCAGCCGGGACAGATCGCCTTCGCGCAGCGCCGGAAAGCGCCGGAACAGGCTGGCGGAGATGACGCAGTCGAGCACGGAGTCGCCGAGGAACTCGAACTGCTCGTTGTTGTCGGCGGCGAAGCTGCGGTGGGTCAGCGCCTGGCGCAGCAGTTCGGGGCGGACGAAAGCGTGGCCCAGTGCCGCTTCCAACCGCTGCGGACTCATTACTTGTTGCTGGCGCCCTCGAAATCGAAGACGAGGCTGACGTTGTGGAACAGCGGCACCTTGCGCGTGTAGGCGAAGGAGATCACCAGTTCGCCGCCTTCCTTGGTGATGTCGAGGTCCTGTTCCGAAAGACTCTTGATGTTGTCAATTTCGGCGCGCTTGGCATAGGACTTGCGCACCTGCGCAACCGAGGCGTCCTTCAGGGAGGTATCGGTGGCAGTGGCCTTCACTGCCTTGAGCACGGCGCCATATTCCATGTACTCGGGGGCGACCTTCATCGCCAGTAGAGCAATACCAAACAAGACCGCGCCACCGATCATCAGTGTATTGAGGCTGAAGCCACGCTGAAGTTTCATGCTATCCCCTAATGAAACGAACCGATCCGTTTCAGATCGCTGAAATTGAACCAGATGAAGAAGGCCTTGCCGACCAGGTTCTCGTCCGGCACGAAACCCCAGAAGCGGCTGTCCTGCGAGTTGTCGCGATTGTCGCCCATCATGAAGTAGTGCCCGGCCGGAACCTCGCAGATCATGCCCTCGCTATTGTAGTTACATTTTTCGCCCTGCGGAAAGCGCCCGCCCATGGGTACGAAGGACGGCGCATCGGCCTCGACG
>JALHNN010000419.1 GCA_022843505.1 Sulfuritalea sp. | reverse complement strand
TGTTCAAGGCGTGAAGAACGGTGCTGCTCAGGTGATGCCCGCCCGCCCACAGACCGAAGAATTCGACGTCCAACATGTGTGAAAGCCATGTGACCGGATGCCAATTCCCCATATGAAACGACTTCAGCGCCCAGACCAGACCATCCGGCGTGACTCCGGCCAATACTGTTGCGTTGCGGGTCACATAGCCGGAGTCATCCCAGGAAATGAAGTCATGCCTGAGGGTTTCAGCGAAGACGGCAAATGCGGCACATGCAACAAGTACGGCAATCGCCGGACCGACGCCCCATGACATCGGCTCGAAGCGCGAAACCGTTCGCGCGCTCGTGGGAGTTTGTGCTGTTCCTTCCACACCTGGGCCAGTGCCTTGCATTTCGCTCCTGATAACAAAGACTAAAACGGAATGAATCGAGTATCGCTGACGCCAAGTGACGCAGTCAATCACCGGTTGTGGATTGGGAGGCGCCACGATGGGCAGCAAATTTTTTCGAATGGCACTCCAAGACCAATCTGCCAGCGCAAAAAAAAGCCAGCCCGAAGGCTGGCTTTTCTTGCCCGAAGGCCGAAGATAAATTACTTCTTCGCGGGCGCGGCGGGAGCAGCAGGGGCCGCAGCGGGAGCAGCCGGGGCCGCAGCAGGAGCAGCCGGAGCGGCGGCGGGAGCAGCCGGAGCGCCAGCCATACCGGACATGCCGGCCATGCCTTGCTGACCAGCCATGCCGGACATGCCAGCCATACCGGACATGCCTGCCATGCCGGCCTGTGCGTCAGCGGGCTTGGGGGCTTCGGCGGCGGGCTTCGGCGCTTCGACCTTGGGCGGCTCGGCGGGCTTGGGCGCCTCTTGCTTGCTGCAAGCGGCCAGCGCAAGGGCGAGGAGGGAGGCAACGAGGAGAGAGTTCTTCATGGAGATTCCTTTATCGATAGAGGAGCTAGGGGGTATGACAAAAAAACGTGCCGGGTGCGACCCGACAACCGGCGATTATATGCGATTCTTTATCCGTCGCCACACTTGACAAGCCGATTTCCCAGTCTGTCCCCTCTGGCTCACAGGCCTGAGGTATTTGCGCTGAGACAGGGCAGGGACTGCTCCCAGAGATCCTCGAAGCGCTGGCGCCATGGGCTGACTGCGCCGGGGTCGTCGAGGATCAAGGCGCAGCGGGGCTGGTCGAACTGGAAGCGGCGGATCACATGCATCTCGTCGGCGATGATATGGGTATCGGCAAGCTGTCGCAGGTTGTCCGGGGTCTGACGGATTTCGATCTGGTGCGAATAGCGGGAGAACAACTGCATCAGCCTGGGCGCCGTCCTGCGCAGGTACTCCGGTTCGTGCAAGACGATTCGCATCCGGCGCAAGCCCGGGGCCGCAAGAAAGGCGCTCAGGAGGTCAATGCGCGATTTGTCCTCGAGTCGCGGTGGGACAAGGTTCCGATCAAACATCAACAACTCCCGTTCGGCGCGGGCAATGACTGTAGCGCAGGCCTCTCGGTAGTCGGCCTCGTTGGTGATGAGGGTATAGGCAGGTTCCATGGTCGAAAGGAAACTGGGAATACGGGGGTGATTATAATCGCCGCCTATTTTTCCGGGATCGGAGTGCGGGATGCCGACTGCGACGGTTGAATCGCTGGATCATGAAGGACGCGGCGTCGCCCACGTTGACGGCAAGGCAATTTTCATCGAGGGAGCCCTGCCGGGCGAGATCGTCGACTACGCGAGCTACAGACGCAAGCCCAAGTACGAAAACGCCGGCACGGTCAGGGTGATTCGGGCATCGAGCCAGCGCGTGGTTCCCGCCTGTCAGCATTTCGGTACCTGTGGTGGCTGCTCGATGCAGCACCTTGATGTCTCGGGACAGACGGCGGCCAAGCAGCGTGTACTCGAAGACGCGCTCTGGCACATCGGTCGCCTCAAGGCCGAGCAATTCTATTCGCCTATTGCGGGCGTGCCCTGGGCCTACCGTTTGCGGGCACGACTCTCCGTGCGCACGGTTCTTAGCAAGGGCGGTGCGCTGGTCGGTTTTCGCGAACGCCACAGCAGCTTTGTTGCCGTTATGGATTCCTGCCCCATCCTTCCACCCCACGTTTCCGCCCTGATTCAACCGCTGAAACGCCTGGTCGAGTCCATGTCGCGGCCCGAGCGTCTGCCGCAGATCGAGGTCGCCGTCGGCGGTCAAGTCACGGTCCTGGTCTTGCGGCATCTGGAGGCCCTGACAGCGGATGACGAGGATCGTCTGCGAGAGTTTGCCGACCGGTACCGGATCGTCTGGTATTTGCAGGCGGCGGGCCTGGATTCGGTGCGACTATTCCACCCTCCCGGGGCGCCGCCGCTGCGTTATGCGCTGCCTGATTTCGGCGTGGAACTTGAATTTCATCCAACCGAGTTTACTCAGGTCAATCATTCCGTGAATCGCGTTCTCGTTCGGCGCGCGATGGCCTTGCTGCAACCGTGTGCCGGAGAGCGCATCGGCGACCTGTTTTGCGGCTTGGGCAACTTCTCGCTGCCGATCGCGAGCTTGGGGGCGCGAGTGGTCGGCATCGAAGGCAGCGCCCCCCTCGTGGCACGCGCGCGACAGAACGCCGAGCGCAATGGCCTCACAGACAGCTGCAAATTCGAAGTGGCCAATCTGTTCGACGACAGGGCGGAATGCCTGGCGGCGCTGGGCACGTTCGACAAGCTGCTTGTCGATCCGCCGCGAGAAGGAGCGGTTGCGGTGGTGAAAGCGTTACCGACGTCCTGCGCTCCGCAGCGCATTGTCTATGTTTCGTGCAGTCCGGCGACGCTGGCTCGCGATGCGGCGATACTGGTGCATGAGAAGGGATACCGGATGGCGGGGGCCGGCATGGTCAACATGTTTCCCCATACCTCGCATCTCGAATCGATCGCGCTCTTCGAGCGGGCATAGCAGAAAGAAAAGCGGCGACCTCGGTCGCCGCTTTTCGTGACGCCGACGGCGCCACGATCAACCTGTTTCAGTCGCGCTCGCCGGTGAATGCCATCAGTAGCTGCAGGAGGCTGACAAAGACGTTGTAGATGTCGAGATACACGGCCAGCGTCGCCGAGATGTAGTTGTCCTCGCCGCCGCGCATGATGCGGTTGATGTCGTAGAGGATGTAGGCGGAAAAGATCACCACGGCAATTGCCGAGATGGCCAAAGCAAGGGCGGGGATCTGGAAGAAGATGTTGGCCACTATCGCCACCAGCAGCAGGATCACGCCGGCGAAGAGAAACTTGCCCAAATTCGAGAAGTCCCGTTTGGTGGTCGACGCGACGCCGGCGAGTGCGAAGAAGATCGCACCGGTGCCGCCGGCCGCCATGGCGATCAGCGTACCGCCGTTGGCGAAGCCGAGTGCAACCTGCAATATGCGGGAAAGCATCAAGCCCATGAAAAAAGTGAAGCCGAGCAGCAGCGCC
>JALHNN010000418.1 GCA_022843505.1 Sulfuritalea sp. | reverse complement strand
GTCGTGGAAGGCGTGCGTTGCAAGCAACGCACGCGTGTTCGCGCGCAAGAAGCAGCGCAATTCGGCCGCACACTGCAAGCATTCAGAGATCAGTTCGTCTCGTCCGTCGATGACGGCGATCAAATCGCCCAGCTGGTCGCTGACGGTGCCCCTGCCGGACATCTGATCGAGACTGGAATGCCGGTGCGCCATTGGTTTGTGCCCTATTCGACAGGAGTAAGCACCGAACCGCGTCCTGAACTCGGCACTAATTCAACAAACATGGATTTTCGCCCAACGATGACAGCCAGCATAGGCCTCTTGTCCCGACGCTTCGCTGATAAGAGGTTCCATTCCGATCTATCGAGACCAGAAGGTTGGGGATAGTCTTCCGGATGGGTATGCCATTCGCCCAAGTAGCGAACGGTTCCCTGACTCGCCGTCCATCGAGACAGAGCGATTGTTTCGTGGCCAAACGGCATCCGCTCAAACAGGTAGCGAAACCGTTTATCCCATGCCGTAGGAACCGTCGCTTGCTCGATGAGCATATGGGCTCCATGAACCGAACCGAGCAGAAGTCCACCAGCTTCGCAGTCGGAATCACTGGCTTGAATATGCAGACAGAACGTCTCCATCGTGGCCGGCGAGAAATGCAGCAGCGTTCTTTTATCATCTGCCGCCCAGGAACTCATGAATTGCATAGGGGACACTCCCGATCCCGAAGTGGATCGCAATCGGGCGTCGCAAGTCGATAGGCGCGGTCGATCATCCTGGTTCGCAGCGCAGGGGAATAGACGCCGTTGACCCAGTCAAGGGTCACCTCAGCGCCTAGGCTGGCAGCGTGCACCGACACCGAAGCGGGGAATGGCACATACAAGCCCTCGCATCCATGCCCCGCCAATATGGCAGGAAGAGGATCAACGGTGGAGCGAAGTTCGCCTCTCCTGTTGCTATGCCACAGGCAGCGATAACACGCACCAGATGCGTTTGTCTTCAGGAGCGCACGGACAGCCGTTCCCGGCCCCTCGATCCAGACCGAAAGCATCGGCATCGGAGGCGGATAGCGGCCGGCCAACCAATGCCCGAGGGATTCTTCCCCGGTGGCATCTATGAGCAGGTCCAGCTCTCCCAATTGGGCTTGCCTGACATCCACGGGGAGTGCACGAATCTCGGCACCTGGCGCCAAGCGGCAAAGCTCTTTCGCCATGGCCTCTGCTTTGTTCGACAGGAGGTCCGGGAATCCCAGGCGATGACGCCCGATGTTTTGCGGAAGAAGACTATCGAAATCCACCAACGTAAGTTTTCCGCCGCATGTTCCCGCCCCGGCCTTGACCAGCATATCCGACAGATATCCGCCGATCGTTCCGCAACCCACTATCGCAATTGTTTTACCTGCCAGCGTCTTTGACTTGGGTATGTTCCGCTGAGCAAGGTATCGATCGTCGATTCTGACAACTGAGATTGGCATTACCTTCAACCCATAGCTCAAATCCCTGCGATCTGCGAGCTTGCTCTTCTGGACCGGACGTTGGTGGTCGTAGAGAACCACAAAGCCATAGGTCATTAACGGCGATTCGATGACGATCAGTACGCCGTTTGCCTGTTTCCTTTTTCCCTCCTTGATGCGCTCGTGAATCTTGCGCCGGCACCGAGGGTCAAGGTTGCCTTGCCATGCCAACATATCCCCAACTGTTTCAGGAGGCCAACTGTTGGTCAAAGGTCGGGGTTGAGCACCAGTTTTTACCCGGTAAGTCAGCACCGTTCTATCAGTAGCTTGGTAGCCGAGCGACTTTAGCTTCTTAGTTGTTCGATCTTTGTTGTCGGTGATAAACCACAAAGGATTCCCGTTGGCCTGCGCGACTATGCATTTCTGTCGCCCTAAGTCCTCACCTTGCATGTCCACGAAACAAAGCCAACCATCCCAATAGGCGAAGAACTCTTCCGCGAGATCTTCGACCATCTCCCCTTTTACGATCTGTCCGAACACGACAGCGGCGCGTTGCAGGCACGCCAGCGACTGTCCGACGGGATCATAGATATCCAGAACGACCGTGCCCTTGGCAAGATAGCAAATCCCGCCATCAGCGCCAAGATGGGGAACCGCTGCGGGCAGGTCAGGAGGGATCTCCAGCAGCCGAATGCGCGGCAAGTCGACGAACGTTGGGTCAAGCTCGACTTCGCACGGACAATCCTTGTCCCCCTGGGGCTGGGACAATCGCCCACGCAACGTGAACCAGCCGTCATCCGTCTTACCAACAAACTCGAAGCCTCGCTGCTTGAAGGCGTCGATGACATCTGCGATCGCAGCGGCGCTACTCATCCTGCCTTAGTTCGCCCAACAAGTTCGCTCGGGCCGGCTGTTGCGGGAGCTGCGGCAATGGTGGCGGCGACGGATACCAACTTGACCCGATCCGGCTCGTTCGGAAAGCGCGGGCCGAACTGGCCTTGCACCCAGATACAGGCCTGTGAAGGACTGCCGGCGCCGGTTGCTCCGCGAAGCACTTTCTCAAATTCTTCGAACGCCTTTGCTGCCTCTTCGACACCCGCTTGGCCAAGTCGCTCCGTGAGCGATTCGGAGTCATCCACGGGGTTGTTCACTCCGCCACGCAACCGGGCTGGAAGTGCAGCGACGACATCCAATAAGGCGAGGTCGTCACGCCGATCACGCTTTTCAAAAAGCGGCGCGGCAGCCGCCATCAACAGAATGGAAGCGGGCCCACCGCTGGCCCATCTCCAATCGCGGAACGCCTTCAAGTAACGAACCACGCGGCGGAATTGCTCCCCCTTGGCATCCACTTCGCCCAGAAACCACTCCTTCACGGGCCTGGGATCGGAAGGCATCCAGTTGCATTCACGATGGGCCAGGAGCACCTCGTCAGCGGGCAGCGCCGTCCAAGCATCCCGCTCCGCCAAGGTCACCGCTTCCGTCAGCGAGTCGTAGCCATATCGCTCCATCGAAGCCTTTGCGAGCATGACAAATTCTTCGTCGGGAATGGCGTACAAAGGAATATCAATGTGGGCATACGCGGCAATGACGATTCGGATGCACGTTGGCTTGTCGGTGATAAGCTTCCACCGCCTTTCCTCGATCAGCGGCTTCAAGGCTTCTTCCGCAGCGGCAAAGTACACCGTTGTTGCGGTGCTGGGGCGCTTAGTCTGCGACACGAAACTTAATGGTAGATAGCAACCGTCATCGACGTCCGCCTGCTGCGGACTTTGCGCCGGCGCGTTCAGCGTCTTGTATGCCCACGAGCCTTGCGTGAAGAAGCGCGGTTGCGGCACGCCATCGGCGTAGCCACTTGCTCTCAGCACGCGGGGGATACCTGTGCGCAGGCAGTCTCTGACATCGGTGCGTGCGCTTGCAATCCAGGCACGTTGCTCAGGCGTCAGTTCCAACTCGCCATGCATGCACGATTCGCCATCAGAAGTG
>JALHNN010000417.1 GCA_022843505.1 Sulfuritalea sp. | reverse complement strand
GGCCCGTGCCGCGCCGTGATCGCCGGCGCAGACCAGCACATGGGGGTGGATCACGGCCGGGTCGGTGCGGCGCTGGATCAGTCCCAGTTGCAGGGCGAGTTCTTCGAGGCGGCCGAGCGAGCCCGGCGGCTTGGTCTTGGCATCGATCTTTTGCTGGAGCTCCGCGGCGAGCGAGCGGTCCAGCGGGGCCACGGCAAAGCGCGGCCAGGCGGCGGGGGAATGCATCCGATTCATCCTTTTCACAAGCGGCACGGCCCGGCGTCGCGCGTCCAAGCGCGGCGCCAGCCCGCGCCACGGGCTTGACGAAAATGACCGGTCGGTCTTCTGGCTTCCGGATCGTCCTTTGCCTGCGCCTTCCCGGGCTTTCACCCAGTGGCATCCTGCAAGCATTGTCCCCGGTTACAGCGGCGGGCCCGCCACGGATTCACACCGTGTTCCCCGGAGCATCCCGTTGCCGGGACGCTCCACCGAATCGGACTGGATTATGGGGGGGCAACGTGGATTCTGCAATAATCGAAACTCGCAGGCGGCTGCCCAACAAGCCGTCGCACGTGACAAGCCGGTGGATCGGCATGGACGGATGAGCTCAGGCATGAAACCCGAAGGTCTTGAAATCGACGTGGCGCAGGGCAGGGACTTCCTTGCCATCGCCGGCCTTGACCGACGTGCATGGCTCGACAACCGCCAGCCCGAATTCATTCCCGACGGCGAGCATGCATGGCGCCTGTGGGTCGACGGCGCCCATGTCTTCGTTGCGCGCGAAGGCGGGGCCATCGTGGGGGCGATTCTGGCGTTTCCCACGCTGGACGGTGCCCTCTGCGTGCACAAGGTGATGATCGAGAAGTCCCGGCGCGGCCAGGGCATAGGCACGCGGCTGTTCGATGCACTGCTTGCGGAGGTCGATCGTCGTGGCGGCGCGAACTGCTTCCTTACGGTTGACCCGGGCAATCAGGCGGCATTGCGGCTTTACGAGAATCGGGGATTCACCGAAAGGCGCTTCGTCGCCGGGTATTACCGCGAACACGAGGATCGTTATGTCCTGACGCGACCGGCGAGGAGGTCGGAGTAGCCGCCGTACCGGCTCAGGCGTCGCCGTTCAGCCGAACCATTCCTTCATCATCGCCGTCTCGCGCGCGGTGACGATGGCGAGGAACTCGTCGGCGCCCTTCATTTCGCTGAAGGCATCGAAGCCGCGCTGGAGGAAGGAGTGCAGCCTCGAAAGACCGGCCAGGTAGGCCGGGCCTTCCATGATGCGCAGCGACACGCGGATCAGCGGCATGCGGGTGAGGCGGTCCAGGGTCCGGCCTATCTTGTCCACCAGCGCGATCTGCTGCTCGCGGTCGCCGCGGCGACCGACGGTCCGGTAGGCGGCGGCATAGGCATTCCAGTCGATGTCGTGGCTGCGGCCGGCGGCGCGCAAGGCCTTGACCATGTCGGTGTCGAGCGACTCGGACAGCGTGTCCATCTTCACCGCTTCGAGCAGAGTGAACAGTGCGCGTGCCGGCAACACCCGCACCATCACGGGCACCACCCGCGCCAGCTCGTCATCGCGGCTGCGGAAGTCCTTCGGACCATACAGGTCGCTGAGGAAGAATTCCGCCGCCGGGGCGTAGCGCGCGCTGGCCAGCAGGTCGGCATAGGTACGCGCCAGGCGATCGGCCTGCCATTGCTTGAGCAGCGGATAGTCCGCCGCGTCGGGGTCGGATGCGCGCACGGCACGCAATTCGCGGGCTTCGGCGATACAGGCGGCGAGCTCCCTGCCGATCGCGTCCTTGTCCAGATCGTCGTCCATTTGCCGGGGATTATCCCGCCGCAGCGGCGGTCCGTTAGAGTAGCCTGCCTAATCCGCAGGCTGAGCGGCGCATAAACTGATTCATTATCCGATGCACATCCAGGAGGAGACTTGGAATGAACGCCATCGATCCGGCAATCCAGCCGAGTGCGAGCACCGGCGGCGAGGTCCGCGGCTTTCGCCGGCAGTTCGACGCCATGCACGGCGCCACGCGGCGCACCGCCGTCGTTTCGCGCAGCACGCGCCGGGCCCGGCTCGATGCCCTGTTCGAGCTGGTGCATGACAATGCCGAGCGCTTCGTCGAGGCCATCGCCGCCGATTTCGGCCATCGCTCGGCCCACGAAACCCGCCTGCTGGAGCTGTTTCCCAGCCTCGAGGCGATCCGCCATACACGCTCCCATTTCGCCGGCTGGATGAAGCCGCAGGCCAAGTCGCCCTCGATCTGGTTCCGCCCCGGCCGCGCCCGCATCCTGATGCAGCCTCTGGGCGTGGTCGGCATCATCGTGCCCTGGAACTATCCGCTGTTCCTCGCCATCTCGCCGATGGCCGCGGCGCTGGCCGCCGGCAACCGGGTCATGGTCAAGATGTCCGAATTCACGCCGCGCACCGGCGAACTGCTGGCCAGCCTGGTGACGCGGTATTTTTCGCCGGACGACGTCGTGGTGGTGCTGGGCGATGCCGCGGTGGGTGCCGATTTCGCCCGCCTGCCCTTCGACCACCTGCTGTTCACCGGCTCCACCAAGGTCGGCCACGACATCATGCGCATGGCCGCCGACAACCTGACACCGGTGACCCTGGAACTCGGCGGCAAGTCGCCGGCCATCCTTGGCGCCGACTATCCGCTGGAAAAGGCCGCCGAGCGCATCATGGTCGGCAAGCTGCTCAATGCCGGCCAGACCTGCATCGCACCCGATTACGTGCTGGTGCCGGCCGGCCGCGAACAGGCCTTCGTCGCGGCCGCACGCGCCGTGGTGGCGAAGTGCTGGCCCGAGCTTGCGGCGACGCCCGATTACACCGCCATCGTCAACGAGCGTCACTACCAGCGCCTGCAAGGCTATGTCGATGATGCCCGCGAGCGCGGCGCGAGGATCGAGCCGCTGTCCGGTGCCCAGGCCGACGCGACGAAGCGCCGCCTGCCGCCGCTGGCCCTGCTGAACGTGAACGACGGGATGCGCGTGATGCAGGACGAGATCTTCGGTCCATTGCTGCCGGTGCTTCCCTATCAGGACATCGCCGCCGCGATCGCCTGGGTCAACCAGCATCCCCGTCCGCTGGCCCTTTACTACTTCGGCAACGACGGCGCCGAACGCGACCGCGTGCTGGAGCAGACGGTGTCGGGCGGTGTCACGGTCAATGACACCATTCTTCACATCGCCCAGGAGAACCTTCCCTTCGGCGGCGTCGGGCCCAGCGGCATGGGTCACTACCACGGCATCGAGGGCTTCCGGACCTTCAGCAAGCAGAAGGCCGTGTTCTACCAATCGCGGCTGAACGGCATGTCGCTGTTCAATCCGCCCTATGGCGCCCTGTTCGAGCGTCTCACCAAGTTCCTGATGCGCTGAGAGTCGGCGATGGCGGCACGGCAACTGCGCTGGCTGTTGTTCAGCGAACTGCTGCTCTACGGCCTGCTCGGCAGCTGGCTTC
>JALHNN010000416.1:1085-3437 GCA_022843505.1 Sulfuritalea sp. | reverse complement strand
GGCGCCAGCCAACAACCCGGAGCCGCCATAGGGCGGCGAACCATAGTCACCCCCGCCCTTGGGAAGGGGGCGGAGGCGGGGTTTCGCGGAGTACTGCTCCGCGCCGCCGCAGCCGGCCGGCCATGCAGGGCCGGCCGTGGAACTGGGGGGTGGGCTGTTCACGTGACCGCCTCCGTGCCATGCAGCCCGCGCCGCGCCGCCCAGGCCGCCAGTGCGGCGAGCAGCAGCACGCAGGCGGTGAGCATGATGGACAGTGCCGAGCCCAGCGGCCAGTCGCGGTTATCGAGGAACTGCTCCTTGATCAGGTTGCCGATCAGGATGTCGCCGGTGCCGCCGAGCAGCTCGGGCACGGCGAACATGCCCAGTACCGGGATGAAGACCAGCGCCGCGCCGGAGAAGATCCCCGGCAGCGAGAGCGGGAAGGTGACCCGCCAGAATCGCTTCCAGGCGCCGGCGCCGAGGTCCTGCGCGGCTTCTAGCAGCGCCGGGTCGTGCTTCTCGAGATTGGTGTAGAGCGGCAGGATCATGAAGGGCAGGTGCGTATAGACCAGCCCGGCGATCACGGCGAAGGGCGTGTATAGCAGCCCGGCCGGGCCGAGGATCATGATCCAGGCGTAGATGCGCACCAGGAAGTTGCTGGCGAAGGGCAGGATCACCAGCAGCACCAGCAGGTCGCGGCGCTTCTTCGGGCTCTGCGCGATCAGCCAGGCCAGCGGATAGGCGAGCAGGATGCAGGCCAGCGTGGTGACGCCGGCGACGAGAAAGGAGCGCAGGAAGATTTCGGCGTAGATGATGTCGCCGACGAGGAAGCGGTAGGCCTCGGCCGTCAGCGAGGCGGGCCCGACAAAGGGCGCCAGGCCGCCGAATTCGCCCGTCTCGCGCAGGCTGGCCAGCACCACGATCAGCGCCGGCAGCAGGAAGAAGACGGCGAGGAAAATGCCCGGCGGCAGCGTCACCACCCACTTGGTCAGGCCGGCCGGTTGGCTGCGGGTTTCAGCCACGCAGGAAGACCCCCGCGTCGTGGCGCCAGCAGATCCAGACCGCGTCGCCGACCTCGTGAAACTTGGCGCGGCCGGGCGCGGCATTCGGCATCAGCGCCTCGACCAGCACGCCGTTGGCCAGCTCGACCTTGTACAGCGTGACGTCGCCCAGGTAGAGCAACTCGCGCACGCGGCCCTCGAAGCGGTTCTTGAGGTCCGCCGACTCCTTGTGGCCATGGACGCGGATCAGCTCCGGGCGCAGGGCGAACGCGCCGCGCTCGCCGACGGCGATCGGCCGCGGGTCGGTGGCCGCGATCTCGCCCAGGCCCTCGACCTTGAGGCCGAGCAGCACCTTGCTGGAACTGGTGACCTCGACCTCGACCAGGTTGATCTTGCCGATGAAGTCGGCGACGAAGCGGTTGGCGGGCTGGGTGTAGAGCCGGTCGGGCTCGTCGAGCTGCTCGACACGGCCGTCCTTCATCACGGCGATGCGGTGCGACAGGGCCAGCGCCTCCTGCTGCGAATGCGTGACGAAGACGAAGCTGATGCCGACCTCGCGCTGCAGGGCGATCAATTCGCTTTGCATCTCGACCCGCAGCTTGGCGTCGAGCGCCCCCAGCGGCTCGTCGAGCAGCAGCAGGCGCGGCTGGTTCACCAGCCCGCGCGCCAGCGCTACGCGCTGCTTCTGGCCGCCGGAAAGCTCGTGGGGGAAGCTTGCCGCCTTGTCGGCCAGGTGCACCAGTTCGAGCGCCTCGCCCACCCGCCGCCGTATCTCCGGCGCCGACTTTCCGGCCATCTCCAGCGGGAAGCCGATGTTGCCGGCCACCGTCATGTGGGGAAACAGGGCGTAGCTCTGGAACACCGTGTGCAGCGGCCGGCGTTCGGGCGGCACGCCGGAAAGCGGAACGCCATCGAGAAGTATCTCGCCGGCGTCGGGCGCGTCGAAGCCGGCGATCATGCGCAGGATGGTGGTCTTGCCGCAGCCCGAGGGACCCAGCAGGGTAAAAAATTCGCCGGCCTCGATCGCCAGCGAGACGTCCTTCACCGCCTCGAGCGTGCCGAAGCGGCGCGTGACATTGCGAAGTTCGAGGATGGACATGGCGGGCTGCCCCACCTGCTGCGTTGGCTAACGCAAACCGAGTGAAGAAATCGTGTTCAGCCGTCCGAATTGATGGTCGAGATCAGCTTCTGGAGAACCGAACCCGCCTTCTCGTTCGGCACCTGGCAGGTGCCGGCGTTCTCGTGGCCGCCGCCGCCGTAGAACAGCATCAACTCGCCGATGTTGGTGTTCGAGGTGCGGTTGACGATGGACTTGCCGGTGGCGAAGACGGTGTTCTGCTTCTGCACGCCCCACAGCACGTGGATCGAGATG
>JALHNN010000416.1:0-1075 GCA_022843505.1 Sulfuritalea sp. | reverse complement strand
GTTCTTGTACACCGTGCTGCAGCGGCGGATCTGTTCCTTGGCCTTCTCGGCATGGTCGAAGTAGAGGTCGACGCGCTCCTTGACGTCGGGCAGGGCCAGGATGTCGTCGATACCATGGCTGCGGCAGTAGGAAATCAGGTCCATCATCAGCTGGTAGTTGCTGACGCGGAACTCGCGGAAGCGACCGAGGCCGGTGCGCGAATCCATCAGGTAGTTGAGCAGCACCCAGTCCTTGGGATCGAGGATTTCCTGGCGCGAGAAGTTGGCCGAATCGGCCTTGTCGACGGCCAGCATCATCTCGGTCAGCGCCACGGGGAAGCGGCTCTTGCCGCCGAAATGCTCATACACCACGCGCGCTGCCGAGGGCGCATCGGGATAGATGATGTGGTTGGGCCGTTCGCCGGGGTTGCGGAAGGTCTCGGATACGTGGTGATCGAAGGCCAGATGGACGCCGGGAACGAAGGGCAGGTTGGTGGTGATGTCGTTGTCGCCGATCTCGATCTTGCCGTCCTGCATGTCCTTGGGATGGACGAACTTGATGTCGTTGATCATGCCCAACTCGTTGAGCAGCACGGCGCAGGCCAGGCCGTCGAAATCGCTGCGCGTCACCAGGCGGTATTTCTTGTCGGACATGTGTATCCCCAATTCAGCACTCTCGGAATATTTATTCTATTCCAGACTGATCAGCTTGCCATGGGCCGCGTAGAACACCGCCAGGCGCCTGGGCATGGCCTCTGCGGCGAACAATGCGGCATAGGCCTCGAGCTGGGCGCGGTAGCGCCCGGCATGGTCCGCCAGAAGCGTCGCCTCGGCTTCCGCGCCGAGGTCGGCGGTCTTGTAGTCGATGATCCAGCGCACGCCGTCTTCGATGAAGCTGCGGTCGACCACCCGGGTCAGCGCCCTGCCCTCGGCGCCGACTGTTGCCATCGCCATTTCCGCGCCGGCATCGGCGCGCTGACGCAACACCCACTGCCCGTCCGCGCTGGCCAGGGTTGTCGCCAGCAGGCGCGCGGCCCGCGCCGCCCCGTCACGCGCCTCGGCCTGCGGCCAGCCGCGTCCCGCCAGCCAGCGCTCG
>JALHNN010000415.1 GCA_022843505.1 Sulfuritalea sp. | reverse complement strand
CGGGCTGGGCAATCTGGCGCTGGCCGCGGCGCAGCGCGGCTGCCGGGTCACCGCGCTCGACGCCAGCGCGACGGCCATCGCCAGCCTCCGTACGCGCAGCGAGGGGCTGCCGCTCGAGGCCGTCGAGGCCGATCTGGGCAATTACGCGCTGGGCGGTGACTTCGACGCCGTGGTGTCGATCGGCCTGCTGATGTTCTTCGATTGCGCGACGGCGCGGCGTGTCCTGCTGCGCTTGCAGGAGGTCGTATGCCCGGGCGGCATTGCCGCGATCAACACCCTGGTGGCAGGCACCACCTGGCTCGATGCCCTGCAGACCGATGCGTACTGCCTGTTCGGTCGCGACGAATTGCAGGACAGCTTCGCCGGCTGGGAACTCCTGCTGGCGGAGCAGCACACGTTTCCCGCGCCCGGGGAAACGACCAAGTGCTTTGCCACGGTCATTGCCCGCAAGCCTGCCGCCGAGGCTGCGGGGCCGGCCTAGCCCCCCTCGCGGCGCGGCCCGAGGTAGCGCAGGTGGCTGCCGCAGGCCTTGCGGCAATCCGAGGCGCCGAAGCCGGCCACCGGGACCGAGCCGCCGGTCGCCTGATTGAGCGCGCATTCGCCGCGCGCCGAACGGCCGACGCAGACCAACTCGACGCCGGGCGCGGCAAGCAGGTAGTCGATGTGCCAGCGCAGGGTCTTGTCCTTGCGCATGTGCCGGGCGATCCGCGCCTCCAGGTTGCGCCTGGCGCTGCCGGTATAGACATAGACCCCGGCCGGGAACTGCCGCAGGCCGAGGCGCCCCACGTCGATGCTCAGCGGCTGCCGCAGGGCAATCCAGAGCTGGTAGCTGGTGGCTTGCGCCGTCATGTGGTGACCTCCGTCGTGTGCGGTACCAGCCAGCGTTCGATGCAGGCGGCGAGGCCGGCGCGATCGAAGGGCTTGGCGAGAAAATCGTTCATGCCGGCGTCGCGGCAGGCGTCCTGGTCCGACGCCATGGCGTTCGCGGTCAGGGCGACGATGGGAACCCCGCGGTTGGGCCCTTCGCCGCCGCGGATGCGTCGTGTCGCCTCGAGGCCGTCCATGAGCGGCATCTGCATGTCCATCAACATCAAAGCGTAGGGCTGCCGTGCCGCCGCCTCGACCGCCTGCAGGCCGTCCTCCGCGAGATCGACTTCGTAACCCAGGCGCGCGAGCAGGGTCAGTGCGACCTTCTGGTTGACCTTGTTGTCCTCGACCAGCAGCAGGCGCGACGCAATCGCCGGCGCCGGGCCGGCAAGCGCCGGCTGAGCGGGCGCCGGTGCCACCGCCGCCGCCACCGTGCCCTGCACGGCGCCTTCCGGAGCGGGCGCAAGAGGCAGCTCAAACCAGAAGCGGCTGCCCTTGCCCGGCACGCTGTCCACGCCGATGCGCCCGCCCATGCCCTCGGCCAGGCGCTTGCTGATCGCCAGGCCGAGCCCGGTGCCGCCGAAGCGGCGCGCGGTGCCGGCGTCGGCCTGGGTGAAATCCGAGAACAGTTTTCCCCTGACGTCTTCCGCAATGCCGATGCCGGTGTCACTCACCTCGAACAGGAGCCCGGCCGCGGTCGGGCCAACGCGGATGCAGACTTCGCCGGCCTCGGTGAATTTGACGGCGTTGCCGACCAGGTTGATCAGGATCTGGCGCACGCGCAGGCTGTCGCCGAGGAAGGACCCCGCCGCCGCGGGCGCCACCTCGGTGCGCAAGGCGATGCCCTTGAGCGCGGCGCGATGCCCGAGCAGCGATGCGGTGGACTGCACCAGCGCGTCGACGGCGAAGGGGTGGCGCTCGAAATCCATGCGCCCGGCCTCGATCTTCGACAGGTCGAGGATGTCGTTGATGATCGCCAGCAGGGACTCACCGGAAGCCGCGATGTCGCTGACGAACTCGCGTTGCCGGGCATCGAGCGGCGTGTCCAGCAGCAGGTTGGCGAGGCCGACGACGCCGTTCATCGGCGTGCGGATCTCGTGGCTCATGCTGGCGAGGAACTCGCTCTTGGCGCGGCTGGCGCTTTCCGCCGCCAGCGCCGCCTCGCGGTTCGCCCGCACGTAGAGCACGACAGCGATCACGGCGATGATCAGCGTGGTGCCGGCCGCCGTGATGAGGAAGAAGATCCAGGGACGCTCCGACTCGATTCGCGCCAGTTCGGGCAGCGGCCGCGGCAGGTGGATGCTGATGTTGCCGTCGGCCACCGCGCGCGACAGCAGGATCGCCGGTACGGTCGAGGCGCCGATGCGGACCAGGTCGAAGCCGCGATCGCCTTCGAAGAAATGCAGCTCGGCCGGGGCCAGGTCGCGGCTGCGATAGCGGGCATGGCGGGCATCCGGCGACAGGCTGTCGGCGGTGGCGTTCGGCAGGGTCCGTAGCACCAGGCCGGGATCCTCGGCGAGCACGATCACGCCCAGCGCATCGCTGACGAAGGCATTGTGCGGCCGCGTCCAGCGCCGCAGCTCGGCGATCTCGCGCTTGACCACCACGGCGCCGAGGAACTGGCCGGCCGCATCCCGCACCGGATGCGAGTAGTAGAGGCCGGCGGTCCCCGTCACCATGCCCACCGCATACTGCGCCCCGGGGCGTCCGCGGCGCGCCTGCTGGAAGTATTCACGCCGGGAAAAATTGCTGCCGACGAAGCTCAGCTTGCCGCCGGCGTTGCTGGCGGCGACGCAATCGCCCGCGGCATTCACCACCCAGATCGCCTCGGCGCCGAGCCCGGAGGCCGCCGCGCCAAGAAAAGCATGCAGACCGGACTGGTTGCCGGCCTCGGTCCAGCGCCGCTTGCGCTCCTCGTAAGGCAGCGATGAGGGCTGCTCGCGCGGGCCGAAGGCGGCCAATTGGCGCCGCACCGCATCCTCGCCGGCAAGCACGCGCGGCAGGTTGCGCAGGCCGCGCAAGGCGTTCTCGATCTCGTCGACGATGCCGTCGATCTGCCGGCTGGCCTGGGCGTAGCCCTCCTGGTGGGCGAGGTCGGACATGTGCGTGCTGTAGTAGTTGGCGCTCTTCCAGGCCAGCACCGCCCAGGAAGCGATGAGGATGGCCATCGCCTTGTATGCCAGGCTCTTGGAGCGGCCCAGCGGGCTGCCGAAGAAGCTCACCACCAGCATGCCGGCGATCAGCATGCTGGTGATGATCAGCAGGACGGACGCCAGGTAGGTCGACGGCAACTGGTACCAGAAGCCGCTCATGTCGCGGGCCCCGGGCGATCGTGGCAGCTCGCCGGCCTGATGCCCGCGGCGCCGCTCGTGATGGATTGTTGGGGACGGGCTAAGACCATGGTCTTCATACGGGAATGATGGTGGCGGACAGGCTCGCCGGGCAGGACGCCATCCTCTCAAACGGAGCGGATTTTGTTGATCCGTGAATCACGCGAAGAACTGCGGTATCTACGTAGCCCGGGAAAGACTCCCTGCGCGGCTCAGGAAAACAGGCCGTGCAGGAACCAGC
>JALHNN010000414.1 GCA_022843505.1 Sulfuritalea sp. | reverse complement strand
CATTTCGCGCCGCACCGGGGCGACGTTCTTCATCGCCGGATGGTGGTTGGGCGCGAACATGAAGCCGCAGCCGATGGCCTCGATGCACTCGCCGACCTGCGCCGGTGTGAGCATGATGTTGGCGCCCAGCGATTCGAGCACGTCGGCGGCGCCGGACTTCGACGACACGCTGCGGTTGCCGTGCTTGGCCACCGTGGCGCCGGCCGCCGCGGCGACGAACATCGAGGCCGTGGAGATGTTGAAGGTATGGGCGCCATCGCCGCCGGTGCCGACGATGTCCACGAATTGCGCGCGGTTGGCAAACCCGTGCGGAGTTTCGACCTTGGTCGACAACTCGCGCATCACCATCGCGGCGGCAGAAATTTCGCCGATGGTTTCCTTCTTCACGCGCAGGCCGGTGAGGATGGCGGCGACCATCAGCGGCGAGATCTCGCCCTGCATGATCTGCCGCATCAGGTGCAGCATCTCGTCGTGGAAGATTTCGCGGTGCTCGATGGTGCGCTGTAGCGCTTCCTGGGGGGTGATCATGGTCAGGCTTTCAAGAAGTTTTTAAGGAGTTCGTGGCCGGCTTCGGTGGCGATCGATTCGGGATGGAACTGCACACCTTCCAGCGCGAATTCCCGGTGGCGCACGCCCATGATCTCGCCGTCATCGGTCCAGGCCGTGACTTCGAGGCAGGCGGGCAGCGTCTCGCGGCGTATCGCCAGCGAGTGGTAGCGCACCACGGTCAGCGGATTGGGCAGGCCGGCGAAGACGCCCTTGCCCTCGTGGTGCACCGGCGAGGTCTTGCCATGCATCAGCTGCTTGGCATGGACGATGTCGCCGCCGAAGGCCGCGCCGATGCTCTGGTGGCCGAGGCAGACGCCAAGCAGGGGCAGCTTGCCGGCGAATTCCCTGATTGCGGCGACCGAAATGCCGGCTTCGGCCGGCGAACAGGGGCCGGGCGAGATCACGATGCGGTCCGGCTGCATCGCGGCGATCTCCTTGAGCGTGATCGCGTCGTTGCGGAACACTTTCACATCTTCGCCGAGCTCGCCGAAGTACTGCACGAGGTTGTAGGTGAAGCTGTCGTAGTTGTCGATCATGAGAAGCATGTTGGTCTCCTCACTCGAACCGGGTATCGAGGCCGGACTCGGCCATCTCGGCGGCGCGCAGCTGGGCGCGCGCCTTGTTCAGGGTTTCCTGCCATTCGCTGTCGGGGTCGGAGTCGGCGACGATGCCGGCCCCGGCCTGGACGAAGATGTGGCCGTCCTTGACCACCGCGGTGCGGATCGCGATGCACAGGTCCATGTCGCCGTTGAAGCCGAGGTAGCCCGCCGCACCGGCGTAGATGCCGCGCTTGGACGGCTCCAGTTCGTCGATGATCTCCATGGCCCGGACCTTGGGCGCACCGGACACGGTACCGGCGGGGAAGGTTGCCTTGAGTACGCTGGTCGGGCCTTCGTCGTCCTTCAGCGTGGCTTCGACGCTGGAGACGATGTGCATCACGTGCGAATAGCGCTCGATGGTGAATTGATCGGTGACGCGCACCGTGCCGGTCTTGGCCACGCGCCCGGCATCGTTGCGGCCGAGGTCGAGCAGCATCAGGTGTTCGGCGCGCTCCTTGGGGTCGGCCAGCAGGTCGGCGGCGAGGGCCTCGTCCTCGGCGGGAGTGGCGCCGCGCTTGCGCGTGCCGGCGATCGGGCGCACGGTGACGGTCTTCTCTTCGCCGGCATCTTCCAGGCGCACCAGAATTTCGGGCGAGGCGCCGACCACGTGGAAATCCTGGAAGTTGAAATAGAACATGTAGGGCGATGGGTTCAGCGTGCGCAGCGCGCGGTAGAGCGCCATCGGGCTGGCGGCGAAGGGCTTCTTCATGCGCTGCGAGAGCACCACCTGCATGATGTCGCCATCGACGATGTACTGCTTGGCGCGGCGCACGGCGGCCTTGAACTGTTCTTCGCCGAATTCCGAAACGGCCGGTGCCGACGGCACGCGCACGTCCTCGGGGATCGCCACCGGCGAGCGCAGCCGCCCGAGTAACTCCTTGAGCCGCGCCTGCGCCTGCTTCCACGCCCCGGGAAATCCCGGCTCGGCATACACCACCAGGCTCAGCTTGCCCGAAAGGTTGTCGACGATGGCGATTTCTTCGGAGAGCAGCAGCAGGATGTCGGGCACGCCCTCCATGCCGGCCGCTTCGCGCTTGTGTGTCTTCGCCAGCTTGGGCTCGACGAAGCGCACCGTGTCGTAGCCGAAGACGCCGACCAGGCCGCCGCAGAAGCGCGGCAGGCCGGGCAGGTCGGGCACCTTGAAGCGGGCCATGAATTCCGAAATGAAGCTCATCGGGTTGGTGTGGTCGCGGCGTTCGGCGACGCGGTTGCCGGAGAGCACCATGATCGCGCCGTCGACCACCGCGATGCGCGTGCCGGCGGCGAGGCCGATGAAGGAGTAGCGGCCGAAGCGCTCGCCGCCCTGCACCGATTCGAGCAGGTAGGAGTAGGGGTCGTTGGCCAGCTTGAGGTAGATCGACAGCGGCGTGTCGAGGTCGGCGAAGGTTTCGAGCGTCACCGGAATGCGGTTGTAGCCCTCCGCCGCCAGGCGGTTGAATTCGATTTCGGTCATGGGTAAAGCTCCGGAAAAACGGTACTGCAACGACGGGCGCGGGCCGTGGGCCGGCGCGGGGAAGGATCAGCGGCGCGCGAGCGCGAAGGCGAGCCAGGGCCGCCAGGGCCAGGCCTCCGCCCCGAGGGCGTGTTTCCTTGTCGTATGCAGGTTGCGGTGGAGCATGGGGATCAAGCGGTCTTTCGGAAGTTCCCGTCAGGGATGCAGCGCACTGGCGCCGGCGATACGGCGATAGGCCTCGGCCAGCGACGTGACTATAGCATCGCAGTCGATTCCTTGCACATCCTCGCCCTCGTTGTAGCCGTAGGGGACGACGAACACCGGGCAGCCGGCGGCGCGCGCCGCGACGGCGTCATGGTGGGAATCGCCGATGTGCAGGTTCTCCTCCGGCCGCGTGCCCATGCGCTCGCAGGCGTGCAGCAGTTGTGCCGGATGCGGCTTCTTGTGCGCCAGGCTGTCGCCGGAGACGGCGAACTCGAACCAGGGCGCAAGGCCGGTGGCGACCAGCAGCGGTTCGGTGAAGGCCGCTGCCTTGTTGGTGATCACCGCCAGGCGCAGGCCGGCATCGCGCAAGGCCGCCAGGCCCTCGAGCACGCCGGGGAAGATGGTCGAGCGGCGTCCGTTCTCGATCGCGTAATGGCGGCGGAAGATGGCCTGGGCGGCGTCCACGGCGGCTTCGTCAAGGTCAGGCAGGCAGCGCGCCACGAGCTTGGGGATGCCGCGGCCGACGAAGGTGGCCACGGTTTCCAGCGGATACTCGGGCCGGCCCAGTTCGCGCATCATGGCGTTGGCGGCGGCGGCGAGGTCGGGAATGGTGTCGAGCAGGGTGCCGTCGAGATCGACGGTGACG
>JALHNN010000413.1 GCA_022843505.1 Sulfuritalea sp. | reverse complement strand
CCTCGACATTGAGCAGGGTCTTCTGCAGCAGCACAAGCTGCGGCTGGATTTCCACATTGAACTGGCGCGACGTCTGGAACAGCCGCAGCAGCACGCGGCCGAGCGAGATCTCCTTCAGCGGGCGATCGAAGAAGGGTTCGCAGACGGCGCGGATCGCCGCCTCGAACTCGTCGACGCGGGTTTCCTTCGGCGCCCAGCCGGACTCGATGTGGGCCTCGGCAACCCGCTTGTAGTCACGCTTGAAGAAGGCGAGGAAGTTCTGCGCCAGGTAGTTCTTGTCGCTGTCGGAGAGCGTGCCGACGATGCCGAAATCGAGCGCGATGTATTGGCCGCGGCGCTCCCCCTCGGTGCACACGAAGATGTTGCCCGGGTGCATGTCGGCATGGAAGAAGCCGTCGCGGAACACCTGGGTGAAGAAGATCTCGACGCCGGCGCGTGCCAGCTGCGGGATGTCCATGCCCTTCTCGCGCAGTTCATCGATGCGCGAGATCGGCGTGCCGTGCATTCGTTCCATGACCATCACGCTCTCGCTGCACCAGTCCCAGTGCACTTCGGGCAGCATCAGGAGATCGGAGCCGGCGAAATTGCGGCGCAGCTGCGAGCAGTTGGCGGCCTCGCGCATCAGGTCGAGTTCGTAGTGCAGGTACTTGTCGAACTCGGCCACGACTTCGCGCGGCTTGAGCCGCCGGCCGTCGGCCCAGAGCCTTTCCAGCAGGCTGGCCGCCACCTGCAGGAGGCTGATGTCATGCTCGATGACGGGAAGTATGCCGGGGCGCAGGATCTTGACCGCGACTTCGCGCCCGTCCGGCAGGACGGCGAAATGCACCTGCGCCACCGAGGCCGAGGCCACCGGCGTGCGGTCGAAGAGGGTGAATACCTGGTCCACCGGCTTGCCGAAGGCCTGCTCCAGTTGCGCGACGGCGAGTTCCGAGGGGAAGGGCGGTACGCGGTCCTGCAGTCGCGCCAGCTCGTCGGCGACATCCAGCGGCAGCAGGTCGCGGCGCGTCGATAGCACCTGACCGAACTTGACGAAGATCGGGCCGAGGTCTTCCAGCGCCTGCCGCAAGCGCACCGCGCGCGGGGCGGAAAGGTCGCGCCAGAACATCAGGGCCTGGGTCGCGGCCAGCAGGCGCGCTCCGAATCCCCGCTCCAGTTCGTGGTCGAGGACCAGGCGGTCGAGCCCGTAGCGGTAGGCGACGCGGGCGATGCGGAGCAGGCGGATCAGGCGCACGGGATGGACGGGCAGGGGTTGGAAGATCGCGTCCGCCACGGGCGATGCCCGGTGCCACGGCCGCAAGCAAAACGGGGCAAGTATAATTCAGGGCTCATCGAAAGCCCCGCCTTATCCCGACATGGCCGCACCCCAAGCAAATCCGGCAAACAGCTTAGACCCGCGCCAGCATATCGCCGCGCTGCTGCGAAACGCGCTGGCGAGCGTGGCACCCGGCCAGGGCCTTGCCGAGATCGTCCTCGAACGTCCCAAGCAGGCCAGCCACGGCGATTTCGCCAGCAACCTGGCGATGCAACTGGCGCGCGAACTCAAGACCGCGCCGCGCCAGATTGCCGAGCGCCTGGTGCGCGAACTGCCGGTTTCCGCGCATGTGGCAAAGGTCGAGATCGCCGGGGCCGGCTTCATCAATTTCACGCTGACGCCGGCCGCGCGCTCCGCGGTGGTGGCGGCAGTTCTGGGCGCAGGCGGCGATTTTGGTCGCGGTGCGCCGAAGAGCGCGCGCATGGCGCGCCGCCTGCAGGTCGAGTTCGTTTCCGCCAATCCGACCGGGCCGCTGCATGTCGGCCACGGCCGCGGCGCTGCCTACGGCGCCAGCCTGGCCTCCTTGCTCGCCTTCGCCGGCTACGAGGTGACGCGCGAGTACTACGTCAACGACGCCGGCCGGCAGATGGACATCCTCGCCGTGTCGGCCTGGCTGCGTTATCTGGAACTCTTCGACGAGCCCGTGCCGTTCCCGCCCAACGCCTACCAGGGCGGTTACGTGCGCGAGATGGCGGAGCAGATCAAGCAGGCCCACGGCGACCGCTATGTGCACCCGGCCGAGGCCGTGCTGGCCTGCGTGCCCGAGACGGACGACATCGAGGCGCGGCTCGACGGGTTCATCCTCGCCGGCAAGGACCTGCTGGGCGAGGACTGGGCCTACGTGCACAGCCATGTGCTTTCCGAGCAGCTGGCCGACTGCCGCGCCGACCTCGAGGAGTTCGGCGTGCATTTCGACGTCTGGTTCTCCGAGCGCAGCCTCTACGACACTGGCATGGTGGCGCGCGCGGTGGAGAAACTGGAGAAGGCCGGCCACATCTACACCCAGGACGGCGCCAAGTGGTTCCAGTCCACCGCCTTCGGCGACGAGAAGGACCGCGTCGTGCAGCGCGACAACGGCATCTACACCTACTTCGCCTCCGACATCGCCTACCACCTCAACAAGTTCGAGCGCGGTTTCGACAAGGTGATCGACGTCTGGGGCGCCGACCACCACGGCTACATCCCGCGCGTCAAGGGCGCCTTGGCCGCCTCGGGTGCCGATGCGACGAAGCTTGACGTCACCCTGGTGCAGTTCGTCAGCCTGTTCCGCGACGGCCACAAGGTCTCGATGTCCACCCGCTCCGGCGAGTACGTGACCCTGCGCCAGTTACGCGGGGAGGTCGGCAACGACGCCTGCCGCTTCTTCTACATGCTGCGCAAATGCGACCAGGCGCTGGATTTCGATCTCGACCTGGCCAAGTCGCAGAGCAACGACAACCCGGTGTATTACGTCCAATATGCCCACGCCCGGATTTGCTCCGTGCTGGCGCAGTGGGGTGGTGACGAGTCGGCGCTGGTCAAGGGCGATCTCGCGCCGCTGCAGCACGACCGCGAATTCGCGATCTGCTCGCGGTTGGCGGAGTTTCCCGAGCTGGTCCAGGCGGCCGCGCGCGACTATGCGCCGCATGCGCTGGCCTTCTACCTCAAGGACCTTGCCGGCGACTTTCATAGTTGGTACAACGCCGAACGCGTGCTGGTCGACGACGTCGCGACGCGCGAGGCGCGCCTCGCGCTGGCCCTGGCGACGCGCCAGGTGCTGCGCAACGGACTTTCGCTGCTGGGCGTTTCGCAACCGATGAGCATGTGACCATGAGCAAGTTCGACAAGACCGGAAGTGCCTCCGCACGGCTGCCGAAACCCCACAGGAAGAAGAGCGCTGGCGGCACGCTGCTGGGTGTCTTCATCGGTCTCGTGATCGGCATCCTGATCGCCTTCGGCGTGGTCTGGTACCTCAACAAGTCGCCCCTGCCCTTCCAGAACAAATACGAGGGCGCGCTCAAGCAGGACAAACCGGCAGTTGCAGGAAACGGAGCGGCGGCGCCGGCGCCTTTGCCTGGCAAGCCTGGCGACAAGCCGGCCGAGCGGCGCTTTGATTTCTACAACATCCTCGAAGGCAAGGCGCCACAGGGTGGCATGCCGCCCGCCAC
>JALHNN010000412.1 GCA_022843505.1 Sulfuritalea sp. | reverse complement strand
GGCGCGCGCGACCGGCATGCTGCTCGACGGCCGTGCCCATCGCCAGGGCTACACGCCGCCTGCGCCCTATACCGCGCTGGGCGTGCGTCCCGCCACCGACGAGCGCGGCGACGTCGCCGCCCGCGTCGCCGTGCGCTTCGACGAAATCTTCGAATCCCTGCGCCTGCTGCGCCTGCTGGCGGTCGACATGCCCGGCGGCGCGGTGCGGGTCGAGGTGGCGCCGGTTGCCGATGGTATCGGGCTCGGCGTCATCGAGGGCTGGCGCGGCGAAGTCGCGGTCGGCGTCGAACTCGATGGCGCGGGAAGGCTGGCACGCGTCCATCCGCATGATCCTTCGTGGCAGGCCTGGCTGGCCCTGGAGTTCGCCGTGCTGAAGGACATCGTCCCCGACTTTCCGCTGATCAACAAGTCCTTCAATCTTTCGTATTCCGGAGTCGACCTGTGATCCCCCTGCTCAGGCACATCTTCCGCACCGGCATCCTCACCGAGCCGACGCCGCCGACCGACGGCGGTCCGCAGCGCGAGGTCGAGCGCCTGCACGATGAACTGCTCGGCATCCTCGGGCGCGCGCTGACCATCCGCGAAGTCGACGCCGGCTCCTGCAATGCCTGCGAGTTGGAAGTGCATGCGATGAACAACCCCTACTACAACCTCGAGGGCCGCGGCATCAAGTTCGTCGCCAGCCCGCGCCATGCCGACATGCTGCTGGTCAGCGGGCCGGTGACCAAGAACATGGAAAACGCCCTGCTGCGGGCCTACGAATGCACGCCCGATCCCAAGCTGGTGGTGGCGATCGGCGACTGCGGCTGCGATGCCGGCATCTTCGGCAAGAGCTACGCCAGTTGCGGCGGTGTCAGCGACGTGGTGCCGGTCGATGTGCGGGTGCCGGGCTGCCCGCCGACGCCGCTGGCGATGATGCAGGGCATACTCGCGGCGGTGCGCAAGGCGAAGTAGATCGTCGGGGCAAGAGTCGGCGCTGGCGGTACGGCGATTCTCAGCCCAGCAGGGCGTTACTGTCGAGCGCGCCCACGTCGGTAACACCCGTGAGCGCCAGTGCGACTTCCATTTCCTTCCTCATCGTCGCCAGCACATGGGCAACACCGGCCTCGCCGCGCGCGGCGACGGCATAGCCCCAGGCGCGGCCGATCATGCAGGCCCTGGCACCCAGCGCCAGGGCCTTGACCACATCAAGCCCGCTCCTGACGCCGCCGTCCATCAACAGCTCGATGCGGTCGCCGACGGCGTCGGCAATGCGCGGCAGGGCAGCGATGGCGCTCTCGACGCCGTCGAGCTGGCGTCCGCCGTGGTTGGAGATGACGATGCCGTCGGCGCCGACGTCCGCGGCCTGCCGCGCATCCTCGACATCGAGCACACCCTTCAGCACCACCTTGCCCGGCCAGTTCTCGCGTACCCAGGCGATGTCCTTCCAGGTGACGGCCGGATCGAACTGGCTGTCGACCCAGGCCTTGAACTCGGGCAGGCTGCGCGCGTCCGGCACGGCGCGGGTGAGGTTGCCGAAGGTCAGCGGCTTGCCGTGGATGCCGACGTCGAGTAGCCAGCCGGGATGGGAGAGGAGGTCCCAGGCCTTGCGCAGCTTGCCGCCGGGGCCGAGGCGGCCGGCCATGCCGTTGCGGATATCGCGGTAGCGCGCGCCCATCACGGCGAGGTCGACGGTCAGCACCAGCACCGGGCAGGCGGCAGCCTGCGCGCGCTGCATCAGCTCGCGGGCGAAGCCGCGGTCGCGCATGACATACAGCTGATACCAGAAGGGTGCCTTGGTCGCGGCGCGCACTTCCTCGATGGAGCAGATCGATACCGTGGATTCGCAGAAGGGAATGCCGGCGGCTTCGGCGGCACGCGCCGCCTGTACCTCGGCGCGACGGGCGAAGGCGCCGGCGATGCCGATCGGCGCCAGCACCACGGGCATGGCCAGTTCCTGCCCCAGCACCCGGGTCGACAGTTTGAGCGAGGATACGTCGCGCAGCACGCGCTGGCGCAGTGTCAGGCGCTGGAAGCCGCGCAGGTTCTCGCCGGCGGTGACTTCGTCGTAGGCGGCGCCATCCATGTAGTCGAACAGGTGGCGCGGCAGGCGCCGGCGCGCCAGCTCGCGGTAATCGGCGGCGGTCGCCGGGACGAGGTCGAGGCCGCGGGTGTCGGAATTCATCGTTGGTCCTCCTGGGCTGCGGACGGCCGCCGGCTGCACGGCCGAGTCATCCGACGAGTTTTTGTTCGATGGCGTAGCGGATCAGGTCGGCATTGTTCTCGATGCCGAGCTTGCCCATCAGGTGCGACTTGTGAGTGGTCACCGTCTTCGGGCTGAGGTGCAGCTGTTCGGCGATCTGCGCCAGCGGCAGGCCCTGGGCGATCAGGCGCAACACCTGCCATTCGCGCGGGCTCAGCACCTGCCGCGGATCGTCGCGGCCCTGCGCCTTGCCGGCGAGCGCCAGCGCCTCGGTCAGCGTCGGATCGACGTAGCTTTCCCCGACGGCGACGCGGCTGACGGCCTGGAACAATACGTCGGGACTCGATCCCTTGGTGATATAGCCGGCAGCACCCGCCTGCAGCGCGCGGCGCACCGTGCCCGGCTCGTCGTGCATGCTCAGCACCAGAACGGGCAGGGCCGGGCAGGCGGCGCGCAGTTGTTCGATCAGGCTGGTGCCGGTGGCGCCCGGCATGGTCAGGTCGACCACGATCAGATCGGCCCCGCCGCGCCTGGCCGCGGCGAGCGCGGCGTCGGCGTCGGTGGCCTCCCTGACGACCTCGAGGCCGGCGAAGGAGTGCAGCATCTGCCGCAGGCCGACGCGGAACAGCGTGTGGTCGTCGGCGATGATGACGCGGATCATGGCGCGGATTCCGTTCCGGCGGCCGGCGCCGGCGGCAGGGGCAGACTTACGGACAGACGGGCGCCGGCGCCGGGGCTGCTGTCGATCTCCAGGCTGCCGCCCAGCGCGGTGACGCGCTCGGCGATGCCGAGCAGGCCGAAGTGGGTCGTGTGGTCCACCGCCTGGGCATCGAAGCCCCTGCCGTCGTCTTCGACCAGCAGGTGCAGTTCCCGATCCAGGCTGCCCAGGGTGATGTGTACATGGCGCGCCTCGGCATGGCGCACGATGTTGTTGAGCGATTCCTGGACGATGCGGAACAGCGCGATGGCGTGATTGTCGTCGAGCCGGTCGGCCAGCGGCGCGATCGACACCGTGTAGCCGATGCCCGGTTTTCCCAGCACGCGTCCGGCCAGCCATTCGACAGCGGCGCTGAGCCCGAGGTTGAGTGCCGCCGGGCGCAGGTCGGAGGCGATTTCCTTGACGCTGCGGCCGGCCTCGCCGATCATCGCCTCGATCTCCTGCGCGGCGGCGCGTGCCGTGGCCGCCTCGGCGGGCAACTGGCGTTCGAGCAGCTGCAGGTGCATGCGCGCCGAGGTCAGCACCTGTCCCAGTTCATCGTGGAATTCGCGCGCCAGGCGGGC
>JALHNN010000411.1 GCA_022843505.1 Sulfuritalea sp. | reverse complement strand
AAGATTTCCGGCGCCCGCTTTACGGTGATGAAGGGCGCGATCGCTCGCCTGCATCGTGCGCTGACGCAGTTCATGCTCGACCTGCATACGACCGAGCATGGCTACACCGAGGTGTATACGCCTTATCTCGTCAATCCCGAAAGCATGTTCGGTACCGGCCAGCTGCCGAAGTTCGAGGAGGACCTGTTCGCCGTGGCGCGCAGCGACGGCAGCAAGCTCTACCTGATCCCGACTGCCGAAGTGCCGGTAACCAACCTCGTGCGCGGCGAGATCCTCGCTGGGGATGCGCTGCCGCTCAAGTTCGTCGCCCACACTCCCTGCTTCCGCTCGGAAGCCGGCAGCTACGGCAAGGACACGCGCGGCATGATCCGCCAGCACCAGTTCGACAAGGTGGAACTGGTACAGATGGTGCGCCCGGACCAGTCATGGGAGGCGCTGGAACAGCTCACCGGCCATGCCGAGGCAGTGCTGCAAAGGCTGGAACTGCCCTACCGCAAGGTTGCGCTTTGCACCGGCGACATGGGGTTTTCGGCGGCCAAGACCTACGACCTCGAAGTCTGGCTGCCGGCGCAGGACACCTATCGCGAGATTTCCTCCTGCTCCAATTTCGAATCATTCCAGGCGCGGCGCATGCAGGCGCGCTTCCGCAATGAGAAGAACAAGCCGGAACTGCTGCACACGCTCAATGGCTCGGGCCTGGCAGTGGGCCGCACGCTGGTGGCTGTGCTGGAGAATTACCAGAACGCGGACGGCAGCATCACTGTGCCGACGGCCCTGCGTCCCTGGATGGGCGGCACGGAGACGATCAGCGCGGCCTGATGCTTGCCGGGTAGGCGGATACGTGCGGAGCCTCGAAGCGGCACAGCACGTCATAGTAGCTGCGGATGTTCTCGACCATGATCACGGCTTCCCCGCCGCGCGCCGGCCCGCTCTTCAGACGCGCGTAGATTTCGGGTCGCGCCAGTTGCGGCAGCACCTGCTTCATCTCGTACCAGACGTCGGGATCGCGCTTGAACTTTGCGGCCATTGCGCGTGCGCCGCGAAAATGTCCCATGCCCAGGTTGTAGGCCGATAGCGCCAGCCACAGCCGGTCCGGGTAGCCGGCGCTGGCCGGCACCTGCTCGACGAGTTCAGCCAGGTAGCGGGCCCCGGCGCGGATGCTCTCGGCGCCGTCGAGGCGGTTTTTCACACGCAGGTAGTCGGCCGTGTCCTCGGTCAGCATCATCATGCCGCGCACGTTGGTGTAGGAAGTCGCCAGCGGGTCCCACTTCGATTCCTGGTAGGCCAGCGCCGCGATAAGGCGCCAGTCGATGCCTGTCAGATCCTGTGCCGCATGGAAATCGCGCCGCCATTGCGGCAGTCGGCTTCTTGCATCGTCGATGAAGCGCGCGATGCCCTCGCTGTCGATGCGCTTGATGTGGCCGAAGTAGCGATCAGTCAGGCGGGCCAGGCGACCGTCGGCACGCGCTTCGGCGATGAATGCGTCGGCTTTCTCGCGCAGGCTGGCAGCGCTGCTTCCGCCAAAGGCCCAGCCAATGTCGAGTGTTCCGGGCAGGGGCAGCAGTGCCTGCACCTCGGGGAAGAAATTGACACCGACATCGAGGTGGATGTCATGCACGGCAACGAGTTCTGCCTGGTGCTTGGCGACGCGCTGGAGCAGGTCCATTTCGTTGATTCCGGGGATCTCGACGACGTTCGGCCGGGACGCTTCGTTCAGGCCGCGCAACTTGTCGGCGATCGACGATCCCGCCAGCACTTCGACGGTCTTGCCGGCGAGGTCCGCCAACGATTCGGGGCCCAGCAGTTCGTTGTGGCCGACGATCCATTGCCGCACCTTGCGGATCGGCGCCGAATACTCGAGGTGGCTGTTGCCGATAGGCATCGAAGCCGCCAGATGGACGCGCCCGGCCAGGGCGAGGTCGTTGAGTTCATAGGGATCGGCTGCCTTGATGAACTGGGCCTTGAGGCCAAGGCTGTCGGCGAAGGCGGTAACCAGGTCGTGCTCGAAGCCGCTGGTGTTGTCACCTTCGCCCTGGAAAAAGGCCGGCGCCTCGCGGATCGCCACCACCAGCCTGCCGCTGGTCTCGGGCGGCTCAATGCGGCTGCAGGCGGGCAGCCACAACACGAGCAGGCAGCAAAGCAGGCGAAGCAGCTTCGACAACGCTTTTCCTCCGTGCTGTGACCGACGGACGCTTCACGGTTATAATCCGCGCCTCGCGGAGAGGTGGCAGAGTGGTCGAATGTACCTGACTCGAAATCAGGCGATGTCGCAAGGCATCCGTGGGTTCGAATCCCACCCTCTCCACCACCCGATTCTACCTACAGCAATCCAATAAGACTCCGGTTGGCGCGCCCTTTGCGGGTGCCGATGCCGGATGGCAGAGCAGATTGCCGCAATAATCATAACAAGCGCGGGGCAAGGGGGGGGAGCCAAATTGAAGCAGATGGGCAAGTTTCAGCTGCTGAAGGAGTTGGGCAAGGGCGCCTCCGGCACGGTCTATCTTGCGCTTGACACCTATTCCGGCGTCAACGTTGCGCTCAAGGTGCTGGATCAGAGTCTCGTAAGCAGTCCGGATTTCGATCGATCCCATGCCGCCCAGTTCATGAACGAGGCGTCCCTGGCGGGCAAGCTCTCGCACCCACATATCGCGATGATCCTCGAAGCCTCGGTTAACGAGAACGCGGGGTACATCGCTATCGAGTATGTCCCCGGCGGGGACCTAACCCAGTACACCCGGCCAGGCAAACTTCTTTCGGTGGAAGATGCTGTGCAGGTGGCCTTCAAGTCCTGTGGGGCGCTCGACTATGCCTTTAGGCAAGGAATAGTGCATCGCGACATCAAGCCGGCCAACATCCTCGTGGTCAGGGATACGGAAATCAAAGTGGGCGACTTCGGTGCCGCCTACTTGCTCAAGTCCGGTACCGATCAGATCGCCAACATAGGATCACCGTTCTACATGTCGCCCGAGCAGACGCTGGGCGCGCCCCTGAATCACCACAGCGACATGTTCTCGCTCGGCGTCGTTCTGTATCAGCTGTTCAGCGGCAAGCGGCCGTTCCAGGCCCCGACACTGGACCTACTGCTGGAAGCGATTCGGGACCAGACCCCCAGGCCACCGAGCGCGCACAGGCCGGAACTGGATCCCGAGATCGACCGCATCATCCTGCAGATGATCGCCAAGGACCCGCGGCAGCGCTATTCGTCCTGGGCCGACCTTGCCCTCGAGATCGCGCGCATTGGCCGGCTGAGCGTGTACCAGAGCTCGATTCTCGACAGCGAGAAATTCCAGGCCGTGAAGCAGGTGAAGCTGCTCTCGCATCTCGACGACGCAGAACTGTGGGAGATGGTGCAAATCGGGCACTGGACGCGTGTGCCATCGCGCACCGTGGTAGTCCGCGAAGGGGAACCGGGACGCAGCCTGTTCTTCATTGGCAGCGGGCAGGCGAAGGTTACCAAGCAGGGG
>JALHNN010000410.1 GCA_022843505.1 Sulfuritalea sp. | reverse complement strand
CCGGCCTGGCGCCGGGTCGTGCCGCGGGCTCGGGCGGCGGCTTGCGCTCGAAGCTGAAGTTCATGGCCTCGATGGCCGGCTTGTTGAAGGGCTCGGGCAGGCTGGACGAGAGCCCGACCAGGTTGGAACTGATCCTGACTTCGGCCGAGTTCTTGCGCACGCGGACCGCCCCGGCCCACTTGGCGCTGCCGGTGAGATGGTCGAGCACGGGATGGTTCGACTGCTTGCGCAGCGCGGCGATGCTGGCTTCACCGGAGGCATTGACCTGCAGGTTGCCGTCGCCGGCGGTACGGATGTCCACCGACAAGGGCATGGCCAGCAGGTTGCCGCGGATGCCGCGCGCTTCGAGGTGATCGCCGGAAAAGCGCAGGGCGCCGCGCACCTCGGTGAGCGGCGGCAGGTCGCCGTCGACCACCAGTCGGTTGCCGTCGAAACGAAAGCTGCCCTCGATTTTCGAGCCGGACATCTTGCGCAGCGGCAATGCCAGCTTGAGGTCGAGTTCGCCGCTGCCTTCGGCCTGCATTTCGTCCGTGAAATGGTCGATGCGTTCCCCCACCGGGCTGGATTCGATGAAGCGCAGGAAATCTGCAGTCGGTCCGCCGGCCTTGCCGCTGACGGTAAGCAGTTCCTCGTGCTGTTCGAGGTCGGCGATCTCGGCGCGCACGTCGCGCAGCTTGACACCGTAGGTGCGCCCGCTCCTGCCGGTGATCAGCATGCGCTGTCCGGAGAACAGCAGCTCGCCGTCGATCTCGTTGATCTCGGGCCAGTCGTCGGCATAGCGCAGCGTCGCATCCTTGAACTTGCCGCGCACCTCGAAGATGCCGTCCTTGCCGTCGCGGAACGGAAAATTCCACAAGTCGCCGCGCAGCTTCAGTACCGTATCACTGGCCTTGCCGCCGACGATCGAAGTCCGCAGCCAGTCGCGCACGTTCTTGCCCACCACCAGAGGCATGTAGCGCCATACCGCATCGCCGCTGCCGCGCGTCAGGCGCGCCTCGAGGTCGACCTGGCCGGGACCCTTTTCGAGGTAGCGCCAGGTGCCGCCGGCCTCGCCGGCGGCGTCACGGTTGTGGAAGCTCGCCTTCTTCAGGATCACCTGCAACCCGTCGGCGCCCTGGCGCCAGTCGGCCTCCGCGGCAAAGGCTTCCAGTTCCAGACGCGGTTCGGAAAAAATGGTCGGCAGCTCGAAAACCGTCTTCACGCCATCAAGGGTGACGTTACCGCCCTTTTCGTTGCCGCCGAGCTTGCCGTTGAGGCCGGACATGCCCGGCACGGGCCCCAGGGCGCTGAGTCCAAGGCCCTCGAAGCGGCCCTTGATGTTCCATTTCTCGAGGGCGGCGAGGTCGTTCGCGGCGCCGGTCCAGTCGAGCTTGAGGTCGAACACGCGGCCGCGCGGCGCGTGGCGCGCCAGCCTCGCGCGGCTGGCATTGTCGAAGGGCAGGTGGGCGGCCAGGTCGGCGAGTACGCCGAGGTCCAGGCCGTTGGCGGTGGCCGAGCCCTGTGCCGGTCGGTTGGCCGCGGCATTGCTCCAGCTCAGCTTGAGATCGGTTGGCGGCAGCGAGAGGCCGTTGCGCGTGGCCAGGCTCAGACGTTTCAGCTCGGCATCGAAGCCGTCGTCCAGGCGGCGCCCGGCGATGCGTCCCTCGAGCAGCACCAGATCGAGTTCCGGCAGGTCGGGCCGCAGTTGCAGCCGCACATCGGCCAGGCGCACGTCGGCCGTCGCCGAAACCGGCTGCTTGCCGGCAAATCCCAACCACAGCCGCAGCGCACCGTTGCCCTGCGGCAGGGCCACCGGGTAGTCGATCCAGGTGCGCCAGACGGCCAGGTCGGCGTAATCGAGCTCGGCATAGGCTTCGCCCTTCCAGGAATCGAGCAGGTCGATGTCGCGGCCCTTGAAGTCGCCGCGGATGTCGATGCGCGCGGCAAGCTGGCGCGGCGGCTCGGCCGTGAGACCGAAGCGGTGGCGCTTGCCGCTGTTGTCGAGCTGGAAATTGAGGCGCTTGAGTTCCAGCAGCGGCGCGCCGCGCAGTTCGTCGTGCCAGGCGATCGTCGCGTCGCGGATGACGACCCGGTCCTGCACCAGCAGCCAGTCGACAAAGCCTTCTTCGCTGCCGGGCTGCGGCGTGATCTCGAGTCCGGCGGCGTAGAAGCGGCCCGCCTTGTCGCGTCGCAACTGCAGCACGGGCGCATTGAATTCCAGGCGCGCCAGGCGCAATTCGAAATGCCACAGCGAACTCCAGGCCAGCTCGGTTTCGACCTCGTCGAACGCGAGTGCCGCGCGGCCCTCGGCATCGCGGATCTCGAAGCCGTCGAGGCGCAGCGCCGGCCGCAGCCCCGCCCAGTGGGCTTCGATCTTGCGGATGCCCACGGGACGGTTGATCGCCGTGCCTATCATGCGCTCGATGTCCGGCCGGTAGCTCTCGATCTGCGGCAGCACGGCATAGCGCAGCGCCAGCACCAGCAGGGCGAAAATGAAGTACGCGAGCGTCACGATCCAGAGCAAGATGCGCAGCAGGCTCCGCAGCCGTGGCGGGGCTGGGGGCAGGCGGAAACGTGAGCTCGGATTCGAGATGATGGTCCTGATGGTCGCGAGGGCGGGCGGAGCCGGCACTACCCGGGGCGCAAGCTAGAATGGGCGCCGCAGCGCCGAACGTGCAAATTCTAACCGATGCCCTCCCTCCCCGAAATCGCCGAAACATCCCGTTACCTGGCGCGCCTGCTGGCCGCACGTCCCGCGCTGGCGGCGGAAGTCGAGTCTTCCCTGGGGCAGCCGGTGACGGCCGCCGAGCTCGCCGCCTGGCTGGCGGCGCAGGAGGTCGGCGAAGCCAACCTCAAGCCGATGCTGCGCCAGTTGAAGCAGCGCGCCTACGCCCGCATTGCCGCGCGCGATCTGGCCGCGCTGGCGCCGCTGGGCGAGGTGGTCGAATGCATGACACTGATCGCCGAGCTGGCCGTGACCAAGGCCGTCGAGGTCCTCGGCAAGGGCCTCAGCGAACGCTACGGCAGGCCGCGCGGCGCCGAGGGGCGTGCCCAGGAGCTGATCGTGATCGGCATGGGCAAGCTGGGCGGGCGCGAGCTCAACGTTTCCTCGGACATCGACCTGATTTTCGTCTATCCCGAGGACGGCGACACCGACGGCGCCCGGTCGATTTCCAACTTCGAATATTTCACGCGGCTGGGGCGCGGCCTGATCAACGCCATTGCCGACTCTACCTCCGACGGCCAGGTGTTCCGCGTCGACATGCGGCTGCGGCCCAACGGCGATTCCGGCCCCTTGGTCTGCTCCTTCGACATGCTGGAGAACTACTTCGTCACCCAGGGCCGCGAGTGGGAGCGCTATGCCTGGATCAAGGCGCGCCCTTTGACGGGCGATCGCCATGAGGAGCTGGAGGCGATCCGCCGCCCCTTCGTGTTCCGCAAGTACCTCGACTTCGGCGCCATCAACGCCATGCGCGAGCTGCACGCGCA
>JALHNN010000409.1 GCA_022843505.1 Sulfuritalea sp. | reverse complement strand
GGGGATTTGGAGCAGGCGGATTTTCTGCCGCCCTTCCTGCTGTTGGCGGCAGGCTGGACCCTGGTGTGGATTGCCTTGCTGCTTCCGGGAGCCCTGTCAAGCGGGCTGGTATCGGTGCTGGCAGGATGGTTGCTCGTGGCCCGCATTCTGACCCGGATCGCCTCGCGACCAGCGATCGCACGCGAGCACATCGTCTATGTTGCTCTGGCGGCATGGGCCGGCGCAGCGGGAATTGCTGCTTTTGTGGCGATGGCCGCGACCGGTAACTTGGTTTGGGGTTGCCTGGGGCTGGCGCTAACCATCTGGGGATGTCTGCTGCCGGTATTTGTTACCGTGGCCCATCGCATGCTCCCCTTCTTCACCTCGGCCGTGGTGCGCGGTTACGAGGCGCGACGCCCTGTGTGGGCGCTACGGGTACTGATTGCGGCCAGTGTGGCGCACGGGACCCTGTCGGCCGTTCAACTCCCCAACTGGCTCTGGCTGGCCGACCTGCCGGCGATGGTCGCGGCGACCGCCCTCAGCCGCAACTGGTGGCAGCGCGGGGTGGCGGACAACCGCATGGTGCTCGTCCTGCACATCGCCTTTGCCTGGCTGGCGCCCACGTTCGCCTTGTTCGTGCTGCAAGGCCTCGAGCCCGGCTGGTTCGGGCAGGCGCCGATGCATGCGCTGGCCCTGGGGTTTTTCAGCTCGATGCTGATCGGCATGGCTTCGCGGGTGACGCTGGGCCACTCGGGTCGTCCGGTGCAGGCCGACCGAGCGATGTGGGCGGCCTTTTGCGCGATGCAGGGGGCGGCGCTTCTCCGTGTCGTCGGCGAACTGCCACTGGCAGGGGGAGGTGCGACCCTGCTCTGGCTTTCCTCAACGGCTTGGCTCGGCGCCTTTGCGGTCTGGGCGGCCGCTTATGCGCCCCTGCTCTGGCGTCCGCGGACCGACGGCAGGGCCGGCTAGCCCATGTACACAGCCGTCAAGTACGTTCATGTCGTCAGCGTGTTGCTCAGCCTGAGCGGGTTCTTCATTCGCGGCCTGCTAATGATGCGCGATTCGCCCTGGCTCAGGCAGCGCTGGATACGTCTGCTGCCGCATGTCAATGACACGATCCTGCTGGCGGCGGCCCTGATACTGGCATGGATGTCGGGCCAGTATCCCTTTGTCGCCGATTGGGTGACGGCAAAGATATTCGGCGTCATCGCCTACATCATTCTGGGGACCCTGGCGCTGCGTGATGCCAGTACCCGTCGCATGCGCATGGCCTGCTGGTTCGCCGCGCTGGCGGTATTCGGCTGGATCGCTTCCGTCGCCCTGACGCGCGATCCGGCGGGCCTGTTCGCTAGGCTGGCCTAGCGATTCGACCGTCGGGCGGCGCCAGCAGGGCTTTCAGTCGTGGCAAGTCGAGGATGCGTACGTGTTTTTGTTGCACCGAGATCAATCCCTCTTCCTGGAAGCGCGAGAATGCGCGGCTCACGGTTTCGAGCTTGAGACCGAGGTAGGAGCCGATTTCCTCGCGGGTCATGCGCAGGTGGAACTCGGCATGCGAGTACCCGCGCGCGCTAAAACGCTGCGACAGGTTCAGCAGGAAGGCCGCCAGGCGCTCTTCGGCGCGCATGGTGCCGAGCAGCATCATCACGCCATGGTCGCGCACGATCTCGCGGCTCATGACCTTGTGCAGATGGTGCTGCAGCGAGTGGATTTCGCTGGAGAGGACCTCGAGTTCAGTGAACGGTATCAGGCAGACCTCGCTGTCTTCCAGGGCCACCGCGTTGCAGGTGTGGTGCTCGGTGCTGATGCCATCCATGCCGAGGATCTCGCCGGCCATCTGGAAGCCGGTGACCTGGTCGCGGCCGTCCTCGGTCAGCACGTCGGTCTTGAAGAATCCGGAACGCACGGCGAAGATCGACTCGAAGGGATCGCCGGCACGGTAGAGGTGTTGGCCGCGCTTGAGCTTGCGGCCGCCGCCGATCAGGCTGTCGAGGCGCGCCATGTCCGTATCGTCGAGGCCGAAGGGCAGGCAGAGCTCGCGCAGATTGCATTGCGAACACGCCACCTTGAGGCCGGGCGTGATCAGCGGGACGACGTTTTGCTTGACGTTTGCATGCACTGTGTTTGCCGAACCGCCCTAAGCGGTGCCCCTTTGATCTTAGTCAACGCGATGGATTATCATTTGCGGCATTGTATAGACTTGAAGAATTTGTGCCATATTCCCCCCGCTTCTGCCGCTGCTTCGCGCCGCCGCTTTTCCTTGCATCCAGACCTTAGGCGATGAAATATCAGGAAATAATCTTCGATCCGCAGGTCATCCGCAAGTTCGACGTCAACGGTCCGCGGTACACCTCGTACCCGACGGCTGACCGATTCGTCGAGGCCTTCGGCGCCGACGATTACGTCCGCTGGCTGGGAAGGCGCACGGTAGGCGGCATTGGACGACCTTTATCATTATACGTCCATATACCGTTCTGCAATACCATCTGCTACTACTGCGCCTGCAACAAGATCATCACCAAGGACCACGGCCGTTCGGCCAAGTACATCAAGTACCTGGGCAAGGAAATCGCCATGCAGGAGGCGGCTCTGGACGGTAGCCGCGACGTCGTCCAGCTGCACTTCGGCGGCGGCACGCCGACCTTCCTCTCGCACGAGGAGATGCAGCGGCTGATGGACATCATCCGCAAGCATTTCCGGCTGCTGCCCGGGGGCGAATACTCGATCGAGGTCGACCCGCGCAAGGTCGATCGCGAGGCGGTCAAGCAGCTCGCCGAGCTTGGTTTCAACAGCATGAGCGTTGGCGTCCAGGATTTCACGCCCGAGGTCCAGGCCGCGGTGAATCGCATCCAGAGCCTCGACGAAACCCGGCTGGTGATCGACTCGGCGCGCGAGTTCGGTTTCAAGGGCATATCGGTCGACCTGATCTACGGCCTGCCCAAGCAGAACGTGATCAGCTTCAACCATACGCTGGACGAAGTCATCAAGCTCGACCCCGATCGCCTCTCGATCTACAACTACGCGCACCTGCCGAGCCTGGCCAAGCCGCAACGCCGCATCAGCGAAGCCGACCTGCCGACCCCGGATGCGCGGCTGCAGATCCTGCAACTGGCGATCCGCCGCCTGACCGAGGCCGGCTATGTCTTCATCGGCATGGACCACTTCGCCAAGCCCAACGACGAGTTGGCGATCGCCCAGCGCCAGGGGCGGCTGCACCGCAACTTCCAGGGCTACTCGACCCATGCCGAAGCCGACCTGATGGCCTTCGGCGTTTCGGCCATCGGCAAGGTCGGCCCCAGCTACTGCCAGAACGTGCGCACCCTCGACGAGTATTACGACAGCCTCGACCAGGGCACGCTGCCGATCTTCCGCGGCATCGAACTGAATGCCGACGACCTCCTGCGGCGCAGCATCATCCAGGCGCTGATGTGCCATTTCGAGTTGTCCATCGAGTCGATCGAGATCGCGCACCTGATCGACTTCAAGTCGTATTTCG
>JALHNN010000408.1 GCA_022843505.1 Sulfuritalea sp. | reverse complement strand
GGCAATTACGTGCACGAGATCGGCGAGGGCGCCTTCTTCCCGGTCAAGTCGAAACCCACCGAGGCCCTCTACCGGACACTCGACCCCGAGGTCTGCCGGCACTGCAAGGCCCGCATCTTTGCCGCCTGCCACAGCGGCCTGTTGCCGGATGGCGACCGCCGCCTGCGACTGCTGCTGGTTGCCGGCGACGAGGACGCGGCGGGCGATCCCACAGCGACGGCGATCGGCCTCGCACGCCGCCTTGGGGTCGCGCTCGACGTCGTCGCCCTGCGCCGGCCCGGGGAGGACGAGGACCATTTCGGCGAGCGCCTGTCTTCCATCCAGCGCAAAGCCATCGTCGCCGACGTAGCGACCGAGTTCCACCGCCGCCAGGGCAAGGAACTCGCCGCCGCCATCCACGGCGTCGCGCTCGAAACCGATGCACAGTTGCTGGTGGTCGGGCGCTGCACGATGCCCGGAAGCCCCCGCGCCGTCGACCCGGAGGCACGGCGCATCGTCGCCGAAGCGCCGTGCAACGTGCTGGTGGTGCCGCCGCAGGGCACGCTCTGGTCGCGCCGCATCCTGGTCGCCTTCGACGGCAGCCGCCCGGCACGGGCCGCCTTCGAGTTCGCGCTGCAGATCGCCAAGCCGATGCGCCTGCCCGTTACGCTGTTCTCCGCCACCAACCCGCAGGGCCTGATCCCGGAGGCCATTGCCGACGAAGCGCAACTCGCGCTCGCGGCGGCACGGCTGGAAGGCGTGAGCGCCGAACACGTAACCCGCAGCGGCCACATCGCCGAGTCCATCCTCGCCGCCGCTGCCGATGCCGGAGCCGACCTGATCGTGCTCTACCGCCACACCCGCAGCGGGCTCGGCCGAACCCTGATGGGCAGCGTCAGCAACGAGGTGCTGGAACGCGCCACGGTTCCGGTACTGCTCTGCGGCGGCGAACAGCGTGTCGGCAGCGAAACGGGCTAGGCGGGCGGTCTCAAGCCCGGCGCAATCGCGGCCAGCGCGGCGGCGAAATCCGCATTGCCGCGCGCCCGCGCCAGCGCAGCGGCATCAAGGATTTCGACGCCGTCCCGGGTGATGCGCAGGTAGGCCAGCCCGCTGTCGGGTTCGACGAGTTCGATGTGCGGAATGCGCCGTACGCATTCCCTGAGGAAACCGCAGTTCGCCGCCACCGTCAGTTCCGCCGCCGGCGGATAGACCTTATCGGGAGCGTCGGCGTGGATGTCGACCTTCTGGTAGCGCTCGATGTCGACCAGGGCGAGCGGGTCGAAAATGGCCATGCCATTTCGGTCGCCGTGGGCGATGGTTTTCGGGAAGGTGCCCTTGGGCACGCGGTTGTCGAGGAATATGTAGCGATAGTCGGGCCGCGGGCTCGCCAGCCACTTGAAGAGGATTTTCGGCATGCCGCGGCTGGCTTCGATACCGTGCGCGAGGAAATCCTCCACGGCCTTGTAGCGGCCGCGTTCCAGCGCCCGCCGCCAGCCGCGCTCCACGGTCTCTTCGGGCGGCGTGACGATGAAGTACATGTACATGGTGTCTACATGGCGGGCGTAGGTGTCGTGCAGCACCCGGCCCACCTTCTCCGCGGTGAAGCTGTCGAAGCGGAAACGGTCGACCAGCAGGTGCGGTATGGCGCCCGTGCGCCCGGCCTCGTCGCGAATGTAGCGATCGAGCTTGCCGTCGATCACCATCAGTTCGCGGCTGGTCAGGTGGCCGGCGTATTTGCGCGCCGGCCCCAGCGACTCATAGTCGAGCAGCAGGCGGCGCCAGACATCGGGGCTGATCGTGGCATAGCCGTCGGGCTCGATGCCTTGCTCGCGCATGAGCTGCTTCAGCATCGGCCGCAACGAACTCTTGCCCGCCGCCGAGGCACCCTTGAGGCTGATCAGCACCGGCTTTTCGCGCCTGGGAACGCGTGTATAGCCCTCGGCCTCGATCGCCGCATCGACCAGCGGCGCGATGATCTCGCCGACAAGCTGGCTGCCATGGCTGTTGCCGACGTGGCGCACGACCAGCCGGACGAACAAGTCCCGGTCGGCACCGAGGCGGCCGCGCCGTCCCGCAATCGCCCCGAGTACGCGGTAGAGGCTTTTGTACACCGCCCTGCGCAGGGGATCGGCGCTGGCCGGGCCGGCAAGCTTGTAGCCGGCGACGATGCGGTGCTCGCGCTCCGTAGCCGACTCGACGGGCGCGGACTTGTCGGCGCGACGGCGTCCGAACCAGCCGCGCGGCGCGGCAGCCGGCAAAGGCGCGAACAAGGTCTCGCCGAGGATTTCCTGCGCCGCGGTCGCGGCACGGCGGCAAAGCTCGGTGTGAGCCTGGTCGATCTCGCCCAGATGCGGCGCAACCCAGGTGTCATGGATGCGCGTCGCGATGCGGCGGAAGTTGCGCCCGAAATCCTCCTCCTCGCGGCCTTCGGCGACGGCGATCTCGGCGGTGACGCGGATGATGATTTCGTGCAGGGCCAGGCGCTGCGGGCGGAACGCGGTCAGTTCCTCGGCCGGCAAGCCGGTCAACGCGGCAAGCTCTTCGATCTCGTCCGCCTCTGTGAGCGCGCACTCCGGTCGGAAGATCGTTTCCAGGGCGCGAAACTCGCGGGGAATGCCCGGGCTGACGCCGGGGTTCCAGGCCGATTCGGCCTCCAGCGCGTCGGTCGCGCTACGCATCAACGAGATCCCGGGTTGCCTCCATGGCCATAAGCCTACCGCAGCACACCGTCGCCAGTGCGCTCTGCGCCATAATCGCGTCGAACCCACCACAGAAGGCCCGCCATGGGACACCGCCTCTCGAAGATCTACACCCGCACCGGCGATGCCGGTACCACCGGCCTCGGCGACGGTTCGCGCACCGCCAAGAATTCGGCGCGCGTCGCCGCCATGGGCGACGTCGACGAACTCAACTCGCTGCTCGGCGTGATCCTCTGCGAGGACCTGCCCGGCGAGGTGCGCGAACTGCTGGTCGGCATCCAGCACGACCTGTTCGACCTCGGCGGTGAAATGTCCATCCCCGGGGCGACGCTGCTCAAGCCTACCCAGCCGGCGCGGCTCGAAGCCGCCATCGACAAGTACAACGCCGATCTGGGACCGCTCAAGGAATTCATCCTGCCGGGCGGCAACCGGTCTGCCGCGCTCACCCACCTTGCCCGCACCGTCTGTCGCCGCGCCGAACGAATGACCGTGGCGCTGGCTGCCGAAGAAGCGGTGTCCGATGCCGGGCGGCAATACCTCAATCGGCTCTCGGACCTGCTCTTCGTCCTCGGCCGCTGGCTCAACAAGGCGGCGGGCGGCGGCGATGTGCTGTGGCAAAAGGGAAAGAACGCCTGACGCGGGCGAATGGCATGCCTGGATGCCTGGAGCTCAGCCACTCGCGACGAGGATGGCGCTGAGTACGTTGAACCGCGCCAGGCACTGTTCAAGCAGCCCGGCGATGGCATCGTCGTCCGCAAGTCCGAAATTCGCCGCAAGCCCAGTCTGCTCCGGGCGCGGTGCGTCGA
>JALHNN010000407.1 GCA_022843505.1 Sulfuritalea sp. | reverse complement strand
CACTACGCTGGAACACTCCACGCATTCGCCACGCGCGCCGAGCGGGACGCATGGGTAGCCGCCCGCAAGTCGGATTGCATCGGCGACAGCGGATATCGCGATGGCGTGACCCGCGCTTGGGCGATCCGGAACGGCGACATCGCGCGATCCGACGCCGATGAGTATATCAAGCGGGAGTGCGAGTATGGGATGGTTGACCATCGCGGGGCGCAGTCATGACCCGCTATTCATGGCCCCTGCTGCCGACGCACTTCCCGCACGGACTCACCGAGGAAAAGATCGAAAGGCTTGTTGAGTCCTTTTTCGATGTTGCCGACAGAAAGCTGATGGCTGGCGAGGTTTCGCAGGCCGACTACGACGCGCGCGCCACGCAAATCGCTGCGTGGGCCGATGACATGATGAGGACAATCCGATGACCACATACACCGTTTATTCGCCCGCGCACGGCACCGTGTACGGCGAGAACCTGACCGCGACTCAGGCCGCAGAAATCATCCTGACGCACGACGGTCATGAGTTTGCTTTGCGGGAACGAAAACAGTCAGGGTTCGACCTGCTCGTCTCGCGCCGCTCGCGCAACTCGCAAGGCGGCCCATGTCACATGGTGCAGGCGTGGCGCAGCGGCAGGCCCATTTGGTCGATGGAGGCCGACCCGGACAAGGCGTGGCAAGACATCGCCAAGCAAGTTATCACCGCCGACTGGGAAGGCGTTCCTGAGGCTTTGACCACCGAAAGCTACAATGCGATGAGGAGCGTGGCATGATGTCAATTCGCCGACGACACTGGATGGTTTGTGACCTTCTCGGCTCGTCGCACAAGAACGATACGCCGTGTCTTTTCGACGAGGAAGCCGCCCTGCGGCGCGGCGATCCACCTCGATGCATTCGTCACGGAGCGCTGCTGTTCAGCGACTCGTCTCTGGACGGCCTTTCGCGGGACAGGGCGCGCGAGCACATTCGCAAGAAGTGGGAAATTGATCGATGACTGAACCGATGACCGCCACCGAGTATCGCACCGCGATCAAGGCGTTGGGGATGTCCCAGCGCCGCGCCGCCAAATGGCTCGGCGTGTCCAATCGCACGTCAGAGGGTTGGGCTCTTGCCGAACATCGCATTCCGGCGACCGCCGCCGCCGTCATCCGCGCCGAACTGAAGAAGCGCGCCCGCCGCGCCCCACCGACAATCCAGACTGATCAAGATCGCAGTCGGTGATCGCGGTAAACCCCCGACTCCATGGCTGGCCTGTGCGACAGGCCCGCCAACACCATGCACAGCAGCAGGGCCAGCGCAACGCCGATTTCAGTCAGGCGCGGCACTCGGTTTGTCTCAAACACGTCTGCCGCGTTGAACAGCAACGCCAGCGCCAACGCGGCGAGGCAGAGCCGCAGCGACCACCGCAGTGATCCGTGTGGACCGGCCGGTCCTTCCGAATGCGTTAGCCGCTGCATGGCCCACACCGTTGCCAGCGCGGCTATCGTGCAAATAAGCGCATAGACGTCGCCGAGATCGAAATGCGAGATCATGGCTTGCTCCCGCTGCTGATGGACGGCTTCCAACTGCGAACCGCCTCCACGATGGCTTGGCAGATCGCCATCGCCGCCAGCCCGGTGATAAATGATCCGGCCCCGGTCGACAGGCCGACAATTTTCGATGCTGGCTCGCCGAGATAGTTGGCGGTCAGCGCGCCGACCAACACCGACCCGACGATTGCCGCAGGCCCAGCCCGCTTGAACACCACGGCGTTGACAACGCCCCCCGCAAGACCGGCAATCAAGTCGTTGATGCGGATGCCAAGCTCAAGAAGTTGGTCTTTCATTTACGGCTCCCGGAGCACAGTCGTTTCCATTTGCGAAGCTCGACGCTCGCGCGCCGAATAGTCTCCGGAGTGTCGTTGCGGCTAACGAGAACAGGCCGCGCGATCTGGCAATAGTCGCTGACGACGGACGGCTGCGCCGTGTTGCACCACATGACCAGAATGCCGATGCACAACATCCTTCAGTCCTTTCGGAACACGTCGGGGTCGATCGGGGCGCCGTCGTCTTCGATCTCGCGGGCGATGGCGGCGCGCTCGGCCACTTCCTTGAGCGCCGCAGCGACCGCCTGGTCGCGGCCAAGCCCGCGCTGCACGTAGCCGTCAGCCGTGGTCCGCAGGCCGTTGACGATCTGCAGCAGCAGCGGCAGCGATTTGATCGCCGCCGCCAAGAATGCCGTCCAGGTAATCACGAAACGTTGCGGGCCGCGCTATCAAGCGCACGCGGCGTGTTGACGTACCAGCCCCAAGCGATCGAGGCGGCGGCCGTCACGATGATCATAAGGTCGCCGACCATGCCCTGACTGATGACGCCCTTGCCGACGAGATACGCAAACACCAGCGTGGCGATGCGCTCGATGATGCCTTTGACCTGTTCAAAGTTCATGATGATGCTCCGGGGTTGATTGGCCGAATCTGAGCGATAACGACGCGAAGGTATGCGAATGCCCACCACTTGTCACGACGCCACCGGCATCAACTGCCTTGCAGAGTGAAAACGCACAAGCCGATCCCGTTGCGAATGCAGACGTGGCAGCGGCTATCCCGGCTCGGCCGTTCAACCTGCTTCGCGAAGTCGACCCCGTCGTAGCGAAGTCCGGTCTCGGTTTCGATAATGTCGGCGCAAGCAACGGGGCGGCAATCCTCGCCGGAGCAGCACTCGACCGGATACCAATCGTGTCCAAAAGCCCGACCGCCAGCAAAGAGCGCCGCCGCGAACAGAAAGCCGATGATGCACGAAACGACAAGGACCACGATTGCTCGAACGATCAGGCAGCCGTTGTCCTTGCGCATCAGTAGACGAGCCCTTGGAAGTTGTTGCCGCAAGCCAACGTGCCGGGCAGCGCCGCCGCATTGCCGTTGGCATGTACGATTCCGAGAATGGAAGCGAAGCACTTCTGACCAGACACGTTGCCGATATTCAGCCACGTCGGCGCACCGACCTTCGCAATCCCGGCGGTCTGCACAAAGACAAAGTGCGTGAACGCCATCGGCGTTGAGAACGTGACTTGAACGCCGGGCACGGCGTCGAACACCCCGCCCGTCGTCGCGCGAATATGGTTTACCGCGCCTTGCGCCACCGTGTAGGAGCCGGTGGCGACGATAACGCCGCCCGCGTCCGCGTGCGCTTGATAGTTGGCGGTCCCGAAGATGACTGACCCGAACTCGATGGTCGCCATCGTCGCGTACAGCGCCGCCGCCCCGGACGCATTGATCGTTTTGCAGACGACGACCAGTTGCGCGCCGCCGTCCAAGGAAATCGCGTTGCGCCCGACCGCCGTCGAATTGACGATGACGTTTCCCGCGCCGTAAGGCGCCCCGCAATCTCCGCCGATAATAATCGGGCCGCCGCCGTGGCGCTGGCACCCGACTGCTTGTCCGTAGTCCTCGAAGCCTTCGTACACGCCCGGCGAGACAAAGTTCCCCTGCGCGTCCGTGACCGGCCGCAGCCAAATGCGCG
>JALHNN010000406.1 GCA_022843505.1 Sulfuritalea sp. | reverse complement strand
CGGTGATCAGCCTGTCGCCGGGCTTGAGCGGCTTCCAGTCAGCCGCGAATCCTGTCGGAATCGGGATCGGCGCCTCCGACGGCGTCGGCAGCAGGCCTTGCGTCACGGCCGCCGCCGGCTCGGGCAGCACGCCGGCGCCGGGCAATGCGACCGGCGTGGCGCAGCCGGTCAGCAGGAGTGCAAAGCCGAGGAAGGCAACCGGCAGTGTTGCGGGGCGGTGGTAAATCATTTTCGCGCTCATCTTGCGCTCCCCTTTCGCGTGGCCTGGGCGATCGCGTCGTCCGTCTCATCTCCCGTCCATGGCGTGAAGTCGGACCGGAATCCGCTGCGCGCCGAAAGGCGTGCCGAATTTCTCGTAGCGGCCGGCAATCGCGGTGCCGCACTGCCTGCAATGCCCCGTGTCGTCCAGCGCATAGTCGAGGATGTTGTACCAGTCGCGCTGGATTACCACCTTGCCGCAGCCGGGGCAGTGCGTGGTGACGCCGGCCTTGTCATGCACGTTGCCGGTGTAGACGTAGCGCAAACCGGCATCCATGGCGATGCGGCGTGCCCGCGCCAGGGTCGCCGGCGGCGTGGCGGGAATGTCATTCATTTTCCAGTCGGGATGGAAGGCGGAAAAATGCAGCGGCACGTCGGGGCCGAGTTCCTTCGCCACCCAGGCGGCGAGCGCTGTCAGCTCGGCGTCGGAATCGTTCTTCCCGGGTATCAGCAAGGTGGTCAGTTCGACCCAGCAGCCGGTCTCGTGATGCACCATGGCGATCAGGTCGAGCACGGCCTGCAGGTGGGCGCCGCAGAGCTTGTCGTAGAACTCCTCGCTGAAGGCCTTGAGGTCGATGTTGGCGGCGTCCATCTTCGAATAGAACTCTCGCGCCGGCGCCAGATGCATGTAGCCGGCGGTGACGGCGACGGTCTTGATGTCGAGCGCATGGCAGGCGTCGGCGGTGTCCATCGCGTACTCGGCAAAGATCACCGGGTCGTTGTAGGTGAAGGCGACACTGCGCGCACCGGTCTTCCGCGCCGCACGGGCGATGGCGTCGGGCGTGGCATCATCCATCAGCCGGTCCATGTCGCGCGATTTGGAAATGTCCCAGTTCTGGCAGAACTTGCAGGCCAGGTTGCAGCCGGCGGTGCCGAAGGAGAGGATGCTGGAACCGGGGTAGAAATTGTTCAGCGGCTTCTTTTCGACCGGGTCGATGCAGAAGCCCGAACTGCGGCCGTAGGTGGTCAGGATCAGTTTGCCGTCCTGCATGGCGCGGACGAAGCAGGCGGCGCGCTGGCCTTCGTGCAGCTTGCACTCGCGCGGACACAGGTCGCACTGGATGCGACCGTCATCCAGCGCATGCCACCAGCGGGCCGGCACACCACTCAGCGGGGCGTCGCTTCTTTCCATTTCCTCACCTCGTAGCGTTGCAGTTCCACGTCGGGACCCCAGTAGTCGGCGGGCAGACCGGCCTTCTGCTTGAGATGGGCCATGAACTGGCGCGGATCGGGCAGCTGTTCCCAGACCTGGGGCAGGAAGGTCGAGCGCCGGCCGGCGGCGGCGAAAATCACCCCGTCCACGTTGGGACGCAACTGGCGCAGGGCGTCGGCTTCGTCCCTGAAGCTCATCGGTGCGGGCGCTGTCAGCAGCGAGACTTCGACCCGCGTGCGCGGCAGTTCCTCGACCGTCAGCGGCGCAAAGCGCGGATCGCGAAAGGCGGCGGCGACGGCGTTGGCGCGAACGTCCTGATCCAGCGGACGATGGGCCTGCAGCGAGCCGATGCAGCCGCGCAGGGCGCCGTTCTGGGTCAGGGTGACAAAAGTGGCGCCCGGGTGCGTCAGGGCGGGATGGTCGGGTTCGGCCTGCAGCGCCTGGCCCAGCTGGGCGGCGATGGCGTTGCGGGCACGGGCCAGCAGGGCCGGGCCGGGATCGTCGTCTGCCGCCGCGGCGGGCTCGTAGAGCGCGAAGGTGGCGTAGCCGACCACGCGCGACTTGTCGCCGGCGGTATCGCCCGAGTTGCATTGCGCGACGCGCTCGATCTTCAGCCCGCGCGCGGCGGCCACGGCGAGCAACCCGTTGATCGGCAGTGCGCCGCAGGCCTGGTCGAAGCTGGTCAGCTGGTGCAGCGACAGGATCTGCGACGCCGTCTCGCCATCGATGCGCCTGGCCTCGGCATAGGCGTGAAAATGCGAGAGGTCCGAACTGATCAGGATCAGGGTTTCCGCTCCGCCCCAGAGCCGGGCGATGACCTGGGCGACCTCGCGCGCGCCGGTGTGACCGACGGCCAGCGGTACCAGCCTGAAGTCGCGCAGCACGGTCTGCAGGAAGGGCAGTTGCACCTCCAGCGAATGCTCCTGGGCGTGGGCGGCGTCGTTGGCGACGACTTGCGGCAGATCACGCAGCGAGTCCAGAGCGGCGCGGTCGAGCGGGATGCTGCCGAGCGGCGTGGCGAAGGCCTGCACCGTGGGCGCGGCGAGGCCATTCACGGCGATGCGGTGACAGGGGCCGAGCAGCACCACGCGGCGGATGCGTTCGGCAATCGGCGCCAGCAGCGCATAGCCCTTGCCGGCCGTGCCGCCGGAGTAGACATAGCCGGCGTGGGGCACGATCAGGGCCTTGAGCAGGCCCGGCCCGGGAGTCGGCGCCGACGCAACGGCGAGACAGGTCGCGAGTTCGTCGCGCAGAGACGCGGCATCGCCGGGATAGAACATGCCGGCGACGGCGGGCGGACGTTGGGTGGTGGCCGTGATCATGATCAGCTCATCAGGAACAGACCGCCGACCAGCCCGGCGGCGATGGCGGCGAAGCCCGGCAGCGTATAGCGCGCCAGCGCGGCGCCGCCGATGACCACCACCAGTCCGGTCTTGAAGGCGAGGTTGGAAAGGGTCGCCAGCGCGATTGCCGTGACGGTCTGCGCGGCGCTGAGCTTGTCCATGCCGAACATGCGCAAGGAGGACAGGGTGATCGCATCGACATCGGTCAGGCCCGAGGCCAGGGCCAACAGATAGAGGCCGCTGCTGCCGGCGATGTCCTGCAGCCAGGCCGACAACACCAGCACCAGCGCGTACAGGCCGCCGAAGCCGACGGCGGTCTTGATTTCGGTGGGGTTGGTGACCTGCGGCAGGGGCAGGCTGTCGCCGCTCTCGATCCGGCGCCAGCCCCAGAGCGTGGCGACCATCCCCAGCAGCAGGCCGGCGCCCAACACCGAGGCCAGGGGCAGCAGGATGGCCGGCGCAACGATGAAGGTCACCACCGACAGTCGCACCAGCACCACGATGTTGGCCAGCAGGATCACCACCATGGCCGTGCGCGCCAGGGCTTCGTGGGCACGGGCATGGCGGGCGAAGATCATGGTCGTCGCGGTCGACGACACGAGGCCGCCGAACAAGCCGATCAGCGCCGCGCCGTGGCGCACGCCGACGATGCGCAGGGCGGCATAGCCGGCCAGCGAGACGCCCGAGATCAGCACCACCATGAGCCAGATGTTGCGCGGGTTCAAGGCGTCATAGGGG
>JALHNN010000405.1 GCA_022843505.1 Sulfuritalea sp. | reverse complement strand
GGCGAGCGGCCCACGCCGCAGGCCGTGTTCCAGCGCCTGCGCGACCACAATCCGACCATCTTCTACGGCGTGCCGACGCTTTATGCCGCGCTGCTGGCCAGCCCGGAGATGCCCAGGCACGGCGAGCTGTCGAAGCTGCGCGTCTGCACCTCGGCAGGCGAGGCGCTGCCGGCCGATATCGGCAAGCGCTGGACCGAGACCCTGGGCGTCGAAATCCTCGACGGTATCGGCTCGACCGAGATGCTGCACATCTTCCTTTCCAACCGCGCCGGCGAAGTGCGCTACGGCACCACGGGCAAGCCGGTGCCGGGCTACGAGATCCGCCTGATCGGCGAGGACGGCGGCGTGGTGCCCAAGGGCGAGATCGGCGAGCTGCAGATCAAGGGACCGAGCGCCGCCGCCCTGTACTGGAACAACCGCGAGAAGTCGCGCCACACCTTCATGGGCGACTGGACCCGCAGCGGCGACAAGTACATCGAGATCGACGACGGCTATTACCAGTACTGCGGCCGCTCCGACGACATGCTCAAGGTGTCGGGCATCTACGTCTCGCCCTTCGAGGTCGAAGGCGCGCTGATGACCCATCCCGACGTCCTCGAAGCCGCGGTGGTGGCGCATGCCGACACCGACGAGCTGATCAAGCCCAAGGCCTATGTCGTCCTCAAGCAGGGCATCCAGGGCTCGGACGCGATGAAGGAGGCGTTGAAGGTCCACGTCAAGGAAAAGCTGGCGCCCTACAAGTACCCGCGCTGGATCGAGTTTGTCGGCGAGCTGCCGAAGACCGCTACCGGCAAGATCCAGCGCTTCAAGCTGCGCTGAGCAATGGCGGCGATTGCCATGCCGGCAGAGAGTACTCCGTTGTTGCGCCCGCGCCGGCCCGGCGCCGCGGCAACAGGATGCTGTTATAGTCAGTCGCGCAACTGAATGGCCGGAGTCGGGCCGCACACATAACCGAAATTGGAGGAGAAACAATGACCCAGAACGACAAGGACGTCTTTGCCCGCCGCGGATTTCTCAAGGGATCGGCTGCCATTGCGGGTGCCACCGCCGTCGGCACCCTGCTGCCGTCCGCGGCACTCGCCCAGCAGGCCAAGCTCAAGGTCGGCCTGATGCTGCCCTACACCGGCACCTTCGCCCAGCTCGGTGTGGCGATCACCAACGGCTTCAAGCTGGCGGTCGACGAACGCGGCGGCAAGCTCGGTGGCCGCGAGATCGAGTTCGTCACCGTGGATGACGAATCCAATCCGGCCAAGGCGCCGGAGAACGTCAACAAGCTGGTGCAGCGCGACAAGGTCGATGTGGTCATCGGCACCGTGCACTCCGGGGTGGTGATGGGCATGGCCAAGGTGCTCAAGGAGTCCGGCACGCTCTGGATCAACCCCAATGGCGGCGCCGGTGCCATGACCGGCGCGATGTGCGCGCCCAACTTCTTCCGCACTTCCTTCTCCAACTGGCAGACCACGCATGCCCTGGGCAAGGTGCTCAAGGCCAAGGGCCACAAGACCGCCGTCTTCATTACCTGGAAGTACGCCGCCGGCGAGGAGATGATGGAGGGCTTCAAGGAAGGCTTCGAGAAGGAGGGCGGCAAGCTGGTCAAGGAGCTGTACACGCCCTTCCCGCAGGTCGAGTTCCAGGCGCTGCTGACCGAGATCGCCAGCATCAAGCCGGACGCCGTGGTGGCCTTCTTCGCCGGCGGCGGCGCGGCCAAGTTCCTCAAGGACTACCAGGCCGCCGGCCTCAAGGGCAAGATCCCGCTCTACGGCTCGGGCTTCCTCACCGACGGCGTGCTCGATGCCGTCGGCGATGCCGCCGAGGGCGTGGAGACCACGCTGCACTACGCCGACGGCCTCGACACCAAAAAGGACAAGGCCTTCCGCCTGGCCTACGCCAAGACCTTCAAGCTGCAGCCCGACGTCTATGCGGTGCAGGGCTACGACGCCGGCCAGTTGCTGGCGGCAGGCCTCGAAGCCGTCAAGGGCAATGTTGCCGACAAGGCCGGCGTCATCAAGGCCATGGAAGCCGCCAAGATCGACAGCCCGCGCGGCCAATGGACGCTTTCCAAGGCGCACAACCCGGTGCAGGACATGTACCTGCGCAAGGTGGTCGGCAAGGAGAACAAGACCATGGGCGTGGCCTGGAAGGCGCTGGCCGATCCGGCCCGCGGCTGCAAGATGTAGTTCCTTCAGGAACTACGGGAAGGGAGAAGAGGGAAGGGGGAAGGGTGCAAGCCCCCTCGGTTCTACCCTTCCCCCTTCTCTCGTCTCCCTTCCCAATAAATGGATCTCGCCTTCCTCCTGATACAGCTGCTCAACGGCCTGCAATACGGCCTGTTGCTGTTCCTGGTCGCCAGCGGCCTGACCCTGGTGTTCGGCATCATGGGCATCATCAACCTGGCGCACGGCAGCTTCTACATGGTCGGCGCCTACCTGGCCTGGTCGCTCGCGGGCATGACCGGCAACCTCGCATCGGCGATCGCCATCGCCATACCGCTCACGGTGGTGCTCGGCATGGGGCTGGAACGCCTGCTGTTCCGCCAGCTCTACACGCGCGACCACCTCTACCAGGTACTGCTGACCTACGGCCTGATCCTCGTCTTCGAGGAATTGCGCTCGATCATCTGGGGTGACGACGTGCATGGCGTCGCCGTGCCCGCGCTGCTGAATGCCTCGATTCCCCTGACCGAGAACCTTTCCTACCCGGTATATCGGCTGGCGATTTCCGGCGTCTGCCTGCTGCTGGCGCTTGCCCTCTACCTGCTGATCCAGAAGACGCGGCTGGGCATGATGATCCGCGCCGGAGCCAGCAACCGGGACATGGTGCAGTCGCTGGGCATCGACATCAAGCTGATCTACACCCTGGTGTTCGCGCTGGGCGTCGCCCTGGCGGCCTTCGCCGGCATGATCAATGCGCCGCTGTCCTCGGTGACGCCGGGCATGGGCGGCCATGTGCTGATCATCTGCTTTGTGGTCGTCGTCATCGGCGGCATCGGCTCGGTCAAGGGCGCCATGGCGGCCTCGCTGATGATCGGCCTGGCGGAAACCTTCGGCCAGGTGCTGGTGCCCGAAGTCGCCGGCATGATCGTCTATGTGCTGATGGCCATCGTGCTGGTGTGGCGGCCGGAAGGCCTGTTCGGGCGCAAGTGATGAACCAGGGCACGCTCTCCCGCTGGCTGCCATGGGTCGTCGTCGGCCTGTTCGCCCTGTTCCCGATGCTGGAGAGCACCTTCTATACCCAGCTGGTGACCAAGGTGCTGATCATGGCCATCTTCGCCATGAGCCTCGACCTGCTGGTCGGCTACACCGGTCTCGTCAGCTTCGGCCATGCGGCCTACTTCGGCCTGGCCGGCTATGCGCTGGCGCTGATGGGGCCGAAGTACGAGGCGGCCAGCCTGTGGTGGACCCTGCCGGGCGCGATCGGCCTCTGCGTTGCGTTTGCGCTGGTCACCGGGCTGCTGGTGCTGCGCACGCGCGGCATCTACTTCATCATGGTGACGCT
>JALHNN010000404.1 GCA_022843505.1 Sulfuritalea sp. | reverse complement strand
CGAGGTACTTGGTCAGCGCGTGCACCACGATGTCGGCGCCGTGCTCGAAGGGGCGGCACAGGTAGGGCGTCGGCACCGTGTTGTCCACGATCAGCGGCACGCCGCCCTCGTGCGCGACTTTCGCCAGGGCCGCAAGGTCGACCACGTTGCCCAGCGGGTTGCCGATGGATTCGCAGAACACGGCCTTGGTGCGGCCGTCGATCAGGGCGCGGAAGCTCTCGGGATTGCGGTAGTCGGCGAAGCGCACCTCGATACCGTACTGCGGCAGGGTGTGGGCGAAGAGGTTGTAGGTTCCGCCGTAGAGCGTGCCGACCGAGACGATGTTGTCGCCCGCCTCGGCGATGGTCTGGATCGCGTAGGTGATCGCCGCCATGCCCGAGGCCAGGCCGAGGCCGGCGATGCCGCCTTCGAGTTCCGCCATGCGCTTTTCCAGCACGTCGGTGGTCGGATTCATGATGCGGGTGTAGATGTTGCCGGCGACCTTGAGGTCGAACAGGTCGGCGCCGTGCTGGGTGTCGTCGAAGGCGTAGGATGTGGTCTGGTAGATGGGTACCGCCACCGCCTTGGTGGTGGGATCGGGGCTGTAGCCGCCATGTACGGCGATGGTTTCGATTTTCATTGTCTTCCTCCCTGGGAGCGGTAAAAGGCGGCAGTATAGAGTCATAGGACAGACTTATGAAACGGCTCCTTCTTGCATTGTTCGTGATCTCCGGCCTGGCCTGGGGCCAGGCGCTGGAGGTCATCAACCTGCGCCATCGCGGCGCCGAGCAACTTCTGCCGCAGCTGGCGCCCTTCGTCGAACCGGGCGGGGCGCTCACCGGCATGAACGACAAGCTCTTCATCCGCGCCTCGAGGCGCAACCAGGCCGAGATCCGCCAGCTGCTCGCCGCGCTCGACACGCCGCAGCGGCGCCTGATGATCAGCGTGCGCCAGGAAGGCGCCGACAGCGCCTCGGATCGCGGCGCCGGCGTGACCGGCCGGGTGGAAGTCGGCGCTGGCGCTGCGGCGATTTCCGGCCGCGGTCATATCTACCAGTCGGACAGCCGCAGCCGGCGTGATATTTCGCAGCAGGTGCAGACCATCGACGGCGGGCGCGCCGCGATCATGGTCGGCCAGAGCTATTTCCTGCCCATGCGCCAGCTGGTGATCGGCCCGGGCGGCGCCATCCTTGCCGAGACCCTGGTGCAGCGCGACCTCGCCACCGGCTTCGTCGCCGTGCCGCGACTCTCCGGCGACCGCGTGACACTGGAAATCAGCCCGCGCGACGATGTGCCCGGGGCGCTGCCCGGCTCGGTCGACAGCACGCGCCTGGTGACCACGCTCAGCGGGCGGCTCGGCGAGTGGATGGAGCTCGGCGGGTCGGTCGGCGACCAGTCGGGCAACAGCGCCGGCATCGCCATCTACGGCACGCAAGCGGCGTCCCGCCAGCGCCGACTTTTGCTCAAGGTCGAGGAGTTGCCTTAAGCCGGCAAGGCAATCCGCGGGATTTGTGCGTGACGATCAAGACCAGGAGGGAGGAAGCCATGCGTATCGGATTCTTCGGCGCGGCGGGGGAAGTGACCGGTTCGTGCACCCTGGTCGAGGTGGGCGGTTGCCGCTTTCTGGTCGACTGCGGCATGTTCCAGGGCGGGCGCGAGGCGCGCAGCAAGAACCTCAACGCGCTGAAGTTCGGCGGCGACGTGCGCGGGATCGACTGCGTCCTGCTGACGCATGCCCACATCGACCATTCGGGTCTGCTGCCGATGTTGTCGGTGCTCGGCTACCGCGGCCCCGTGCTGGCTACGCCGGCCACCATCGACCTGCTGCAGGTGCTGCTGCGCGACAGCGCCCACATCCAGGAAAAGGAATCGGAATGGGCCGTGCGCCACCGGCGGCGTCGCGGCGGCGGCACGGTCGGCGCGTTGCCGCCGCTGTACACCGTGGCCCAGGCCGAGACGGCGCTCAAGCTGCTGCGCCCGGCGGCCTACGGCGTATCCCTGCAGGTGGCGAAGGAGGTGACGGTGCGCTTCCACGATGCCGGCCACATCCTCGGCTCCGCGTGGCTGGAAGTGACGCTGGGCGTCGCCGGCCGGCCGCGCCGGCTGGTGTTCTCGGGTGACATCGGCATGTCCGGGCGACCGGTGCTGCAGGATCCGGAGCCCGCGCCGGCGGACGCCGACCTGCTGCTGATCGAATCCACCTACGGCGATCGCCTGCACCGGCCGCTGGCCGAAACCGAAGACGAAATCGTCGCCGCCTTCGACCGCGTCCGCCACACCGGGGGCAACCTGATCATTCCCGCCTTTGCCGTCGGCCGCACCCAGGAAGTCATCTACATCCTCGCCGACCTGGTGCGCCGCCGGCGCCTGGCGCCGCTCAAGATCTATGTCGACTCGCCGATGGCGACGGCTGCCACGCGCATCACCTGGGAGCATCCGGACCTGATCGACCGCGACACCCACGAGCTGATCGCCTGGATGCGGCGCACCCCCGGCCAGGTGAAGCTGGAATTCGTCGCCGACGTCGAAGGCTCGCGCGCGCTCAATCAAGTGCGCAGCGGCGCGGTGATCATTTCGGCCAGCGGCATGTGCGAAGCCGGCCGCATCAAGTACCACCTGCGCGAAAACCTGCCGCGCGGCGAATGCGCCATCCTCGTCACCGGCTTCCAGGCGATGGGTACGCTCGGTCGCCGCCTGGTAGACGGCGCGCGCCAGGTCAACATCTTCGGCCGCCCGGTGGCGGTCCGCGCCGCGATCCACACCGTCGGCGGCCTCTCGGCCCACGCCGACCAGGCCGGGCTGCTGGCCTGGCTGCGCGGCTTCCGCCACCCGCCGCGGAACTGCTTCGTGGTCCATGGCGAGGCCGGCGCCTCGGCGGCGTTCGCCAGCGCGATCCAGGAACAGCTGGGCTGGCCCGCGCCGCGCCTGCCCCGACTCGGGGAGTGGTTCAGTTTGTAGGCAAACCTTCGCGCCTGGGCGTGATCCGCCTGCCGCGGCAGGGCAAGGATCTCGGGCGGGATCGTGGGGCGGATCCCCGGCCTGAGCGGAAGCAGCGAACAGCGCTGAAAGTCGGCGCTGGTAATACGGCGGCTATTCGACCTCAGCCGAGCTTGGGACTGCGGTCGGACTCGGTCGGCAATGCATCGGTGAAGGGCAGCTTACCGATCCGGCGAATTCACACTACGTGCCCAATGCCTCCATCCCGCTTTCTCCAAAGCCGACGTACGCCGAGCCACGGATTTTCGCGATTCGCTTCTACGAAGCCGCCGTTCGCGAACTCACACGTTCGGCCAACTCCGGTCAGTCGAACTGTTCCTCCATTGCGGTCATTGGAGCAGGGCAAGTCCTCGTAGGCCGCCACTCACCTGGTGACACTGTTTTCCGAGATCTCTTTTCCGAGATCTCAACTCCCGCAATGCAGCGAAAACGGACTGTCAGATCGGCAACTTATCGGGCAGTAGCGGGCCATGACGAGACATTGACGTCCCGAGAACCATGAAGTATCGAAGGACCGATTTGAC
>JALHNN010000403.1 GCA_022843505.1 Sulfuritalea sp. | reverse complement strand
CACGGAGGCCGCACGTCATTGCACGGAAGTCGGCGCGCAGCGCGCGCCGACTGAACTATTGTCACCCCCTTGCGTGGCAAGGGGGCCGGGGGAAATGCCCTTCTCATGCTGCTTCCTTGAGTCGAGTCGCTTCCAGTTCCTTCAGGGCGCGACGATATTCATTGGGGAACACCTTGACGAACTTGCCGCGGGCCCTAGCCCAGTCGGCGAGGATTTCCTGCGCCCGCTCGCTGCCGGTGAGCCGTGCATGGTCCTCGATCATCTGCTTCAGCTGCGCCTCGTCGCCACGGCCGCGATGGCGGGTGCCGTCATCGGCCTGCTCGGCGTCGGGCAGCACCTTCTCCAGCGCCACCATGCTCATGTTGCAGCGCCTGGCGAACTGACCGTCGACGTCATAGACGTAGGCGATGCCGCCCGACATGCCGGCGGCAAAGTTGCGCCCGGTCATGCCCAGCACGGCGACGGTACCGCCGGTCATGTACTCGCAACCATGGTCGCCGGTGCCTTCAACGACCGCCTGCGCACCGGAATTGCGCACGGCGAAACGTTCGCCGGCGACGCCACGGAAAAAGACCTCGCCTTCGGTCGCACCGTAGAGCACGGTGTTGCCGACGATGATGTTTTCGCTCGGCACGCCGCGGAAGGCCTTGGGCGGACGGACGATGATGCGGCCGCCGGACAGGCCCTTGCCGACGTAGTCGTTGGCCTCACCGGTGAGGTCGAGCGTGATGCCGCGGGCGAGGAAGGCGCCGAAGCTCTGGCCGGCGGTGCCGGTCAGCTTGACCGTGATGCTGCCATCGGGCAGGCCGTCGGCGCCCCTGCGGCTGGCCACGGCGTGCGAGAGCAGCGTGCCGACGGTGCGGTTCTGGTTGCGGATGGTGGTCTCGATCACCACCTTCTCGCCGCGCTCCAGCGCGCCGGCCGCCTTGGCGATCAGCTGGTGGTCGAGCGCCCTGGCCAGGCCGTGGTCCTGGGTTTCGCAGTGGCGGCGGGCAACGCCGTCGATTTCCGGCTGGCGGTAGAAGATGCGCGAGAAGTCGAGGCCGCGTGCCTTCCAGTGCTCGACGCCCTTCTTCATGTCGAGCAGGTCGGAGCGGCCGATCAGGTCGTCGAACTTGCGGATGCCCAGCTGGGCCATGAACTCGCGCACTTCCTCGGCGACGAAGAAGAAATAATTGACGACGTGCTCGGGCTGGCCGGAAAAGCGCGCACGCAGCACCGGGTCCTGGGTGGCGACGCCGACCGGGCAGGTGTTGAGGTGGCACTTGCGCATCATGATGCAGCCTTCGACCACCAGCGGCGCCGTGGCAAAGCCGAACTCGTCGGCGCCGAGCAGGGCGCCGATGACGACGTCGCGGCCGGTCTTCATCTGGCCGTCGGCCTGGACCCGGATGCGGCCGCGCAGGCGGTTCAGCACCAGGGTCTGCTGGGTCTCGGCCAGGCCCAGTTCCCAGGGCGTGCCGGCATGCTTGATCGAGGAGATGGGCGAGGCGCCGGTGCCGCCGTCATGGCCGGCGATCACCACATGGTCGGCCTTGGCCTTGGTCACGCCGGCGGCCACCGTGCCGACACCGATCTCGGAAACCAGCTTGACCGAAACGCTGCCCTGGGGATTGGAGTTCTTCAGGTCATGGATCAGCTGCGCCAGGTCTTCGATGGAATAAATGTCATGGTGCGGCGGCGGCGAAATGAGGCCGACCCCCGGCACCGAGTGGCGCAGGAAGCCGATGTACTCGGAGACCTTGTGGCCGGGCAGCTGGCCGCCCTCGCCGGGCTTGGCGCCCTGGGCCATCTTGATCTGCAGCTGGTCGGCATTGGCCAGGTATTCGGCGGTGACGCCGAAACGGCCCGAGGCCACCTGCTTGATCGCCGAGCGCAGGCTGTCGCCGGCCTTGAGCCGGATGTCGCGCGAGATGCGACCCTTGCCGATCACGTCGGCCAGCGTGGTGTCGTGCTTGAGCGGGGCGAAGCGCTTGCGGTCCTCACCGCCCTCGCCGGTGTTCGACTTGCCGCCGATGCGGTTCATCGCCACGGCCAGGGTGCTGTGCGCCTCGGTGGAAATCGAACCCAGCGACATGGCGCCGGTGGCGAAACGCTTGACGATCTCCTTGGCCGGCTCGACCTCATCGATCGAAACGGCAGGACCGGCCGGACGGATTTCGAACAGTCCGCGCAGCGTCATGTGGCGCCGGGTCTGGTCGTTGATCAGGCGGGCATATTCCTTGTAGGTCTCGTACTTGCCGGAGCGCGTCGCATGCTGCAGCTTGGCGATGGCGTCGGGCGTCCACATGTGCTCTTCGCCGCGCACGCGGAAGGCATACTCGCCGCCGCAGTCGAGCATGTCGGCCAGCACGGGGTTGTCGCTCCAGGCGTCGGCGTGGGTCTTCAGCGCCTCTTCGGCGACTTCCTTGAGGCCGATGCCCTCGACCTTGGTCGGGGTGCCGGTGAAGTACTTGCGCACCAGGTCGGAGGACAGGCCGACGGCTTCGAAGATCTGCGCGCCGCAGTAGGACTGGTAGGTGGAGATGCCCATCTTGGACATCACCTTCATCAGGCCCTTGTTGATCGCCTTGACGTAGTTCTTCTGCGCGTCATACACGGCCGGCTTGTTCGGCAGCTGGCCGGCGATTGCGGCAATGCTCTCGAAGGCCAGCCACGGGTGGATGGCCTGCGCGCCGTAGCCGGCGAGCGTGGCGAAGTGGTGCACCTCGCGCGCGGCACCGGTTTCGACCACCAGGCCGCAGGACGTGCGCAGGCCAATGCCGACCAGGTGCTGGTGCACCGCCGAGCAGGCGAGCAGCGCGGGAATCGGCGCGTGGTCGCGATCGATGCCGCGGTCGGAGAGGATGATGACGTTGTAGCCCTCGTTCACCGCCGCCTCGACGCGGGTGCATACCTGGTACAACGAACGCGACAGGCCCGCCGTGCCTTGTACCGCCGGTGTCGTGATGCCGATCGTGATCGAACGGAAGGTGCCTTTGGTCAGTTTGTCGATGTTCTTCAGCTTGGCCATGTTGGCCGGCGTCAGCACCGGCTGGTGCACTTCCAGGCGCGGCGTCGGCAGCTTTTCGTCGATGCCAAGCAGGTTCGGGTTGGGGCTCACCAGGGAGATCAGCGACATGACGATTTCCTCGCGGATCGGGTCGATCGGCGGGTTCGTCACCTGGGCGAAGAGCTGCTTGAAATAGTTGAACAGCGGCTTGGCGCGGTCGGACAGCACCGGCAGCGGGCTGTCATTGCCCATCGCGCCGGTGGCTTCCTCGCCCTGCGCCGCCATCGGTTCGAGGATGAACTTGAAATCCTCCTGTGTATAGCCGAAGGCCTGCTGGATCTTGAGCAGCGGTCCGTTGAGCTTGTCGGCGGCCTTGGCCTCCGGCAGGTCATCGACGAAGTAGCGCGACTGCTGGATCCACTTGCGGTAGGGCTTGGCGGTCGACATCGTGCGCTTGAGTTCGGTGTCGTCGATGATGCGGCCCTGCTCCAGGTCGATGAGGAACATCT
>JALHNN010000402.1 GCA_022843505.1 Sulfuritalea sp. | reverse complement strand
ATCACCAGAATCCATGCGGGAATCAGCATGGATAGCGGCGCTTCCTGTTTTACCAGTCCATCCGTTGCCGGCTTGAAGTAGGCCACCTCGACAAATCGCCAGACATAGGCGACGGCGAGCAGCGAACTCAGCAGGATTGCGCCGACGATCCAGAAATGTCCCTTCTCCATCGCGGCGAGGATCAGATACCACTTGCTGACGAAGCCTGCGGTGCCCGGTACGCCAATCAGCGAAAGTCCGGCGAGGACAATGCCGAAGCAGGTCAGCGGCATGCGCCTGGAGCATCCAGCCAACTTGTCGAAAGTCGGCGCTGGCGTTACGGCGCCTTTGGCCATGGCAACGACCATGCCGCCAATCAGGAGGAAAATGGCCGCCTTGGTGATGCCGTGGTTGAACAGATGAACGATGGATGCCGTCAGGCCGTGCACCGAGTCAAACGCAAGACCAAGCGTGATGTAGCCGATCTGGCCGACACTGGAATAGGCGAACATCCGCTTCAGGTTGTCCTGAAACAGGGCGATCAGATTGGCTGCGAACATGGCCATCAGTGACAGACCCAGCATGATCTGCGGTAGCGGCAATTGCTGGAACACCAGGCTCTCGCCGAAGACGCCGTAATAGAACCGGATCAGCACATAGACCGAAACCTTGGTCGCCGTCGCCGCCAGGAAGGCCGTTACGGCCGAGGGGGCGTAGGTGTATGCATTCGGCAGCCATTGATGCAAGGGAAACAAGGCCAGCTTGAGTGACACGCCCACGGTGAGAAAGGCCAGTGCGGCGAGCACCGACCGGGGGTTGTCAATAACTCGGAGACGTTCGGCCATGTCGGCAATGTTCAGCGTCCCCGTCAGCAGGTAAAGAAATCCGATGCCGATGACGAAGAAGGTCGCGCCGATGGTGCCCATGATCAGGTAGCGATAGCTGGCGGCCAACGCGCGGCGGTCGCGGCCCAGAGCAATCAGCACGTAGCTCGAAAGTGACGATATTTCGAGGAAGACAAAGACATTGAAGGCGTCGCCGGTGATCGCGATGCCAAGCAGACCGGCCAGGCACAGACCGAACATCGCGTAGTAGAGATAGTGTGCCTCGCTCGGTATCTCCCGTTCGATACAGGACCGGCTGTAGGGCAGCACAATGGCCGCCATACCGGCAACCAGCACCAGCATGAAGCTCGCCAGCCTATCTACACGGTATTCGATGCCCCATGGCGGTGTCCAGTTTCCGATGTGATAGGAAATGGCGCCATCGGCAGATAGCTGATCGACCTGGAGCCACAGGCCGATGGCGGCGGCAAATGCTGCCCAGGCACCCGCCGTGACAATGGCGAAGGCGACGCCGCCATGACGCAGCAGCACGGCAAGCGGCGCCGAGATCAGCGGCACCACGACTTGCAACGCAGGCAGATGTTGCGTGAGGCTCATGCGCGAGTTTCCTCATGCTTTGCTGCCTGATTGTCCAGCGCGGTAATTTCGTCTTCCTCGATGCTGCCGTAGTCCTCGCGTATCCTGACCGCAAGCGCCAGTCCCAAGGCAAGCGTTGCGACGCCAACGACAATCGCCGTGAGGATCAGAACATGCGGCAGCGGGTTGGAATACACCGAATACTGTGGCGACAGGATCGGCGCCGTGCCCCCGATCAGCTTCCCCGGTACGATGTACAACAGATAGACCGAGGTCTGGAAGATCGAAAGGCCGATCAGTTTCTTGATCAGGTTGCCGCGCGCGATGACGATGAATAAGCCTGCCACCATCAGGACGACGGTGACGAGGTAAGCGAAATGGCCGAACGGTTCCTGCATGGTCAAACGCCACCGGGGCCATCGGCATGGCCACGCGAGGCAAACATGTAGAAAATCTTCAACATGACGCCGCACACCGTGATGGCAACGCCGACCTCGACCCAGAAGATGCCGCGATGCTGGCCATGCAGGGGGTCGCTGTCGAGGACGAAGTAGTCGAGGTAGTTGCCGCCGAGTACGATGCCGGCAAAGCCGACGCCGGCATAGATGAGAACGCCACAGGCCAGCATGCTCTCGACAAACCAGTCAGGCACGACCTTGCGTGCATTGACGAGGCCGAAGATCAGCGCATAGAAAACGATGCCTGCGGCGAAGATCACGCCTGCCTGGAAACCGCCGCCTGGCCCGAAGTCGCCATGAAACTGCACATACAGCGCAAACAGCAGGATGAAAGGGATCAACAACTTGCCGACCACGCGCAATACCAGATCATTGACCACGGGCATCTCCAGTGCCGTTGCGCTGGCGCCGTCGGAGGAGGGCGATGATGCCGGCGCCGGCGGTAAAGACGACCGTCGTTTCCCCCAATGTGTCGTAGCCGCGGAAACTCGCCAGGACCGCTGTCACCACATTCGGTACATCGACCTCGTTCTGCAGGTAACGAGGAACCACATGGTGATGAATGGCCGACTGCGTATCGGAAAACTCTGGAAGTCCCATGGCACCGTAGATCAGCAGCGCCGCCGTGGATACCGACACGGCGAGGGGCAACCAGGGTTTGTGGGCAGGTCGTGCCTCGTCGGTGCGGCAAAGATGGAGTGCGCCAAGCAGCAATACGGTGGATACACCAGCTCCGACGGCGGCTTCGGTCATCGCCACGTCGACGGCGTCGAGCGCCACCAGTACGGTGGCCATCAGGAAGCTGTAAATGCCGGACAGCACCACAACGGACAACAGATTGCGCAGGAAGACCATGGCGATCACAAGCGCCACCATGAGAAAGAGCAGGAAGTCGATGGTCAGGGTTTCGATGGATCGGCTCCCTCGCCACACAACTTTGGTTTCAGACCACGCAGATAGGCGGCCTTGGCCAGCGCATGGCTTGCTGTCGGGCTGACGAATAACACCAGTAAGCCGATCATCGCCAACTTGACCGCCACCAGCGTCAATCCGGTTTTCAGCATCAGGCCCAGGAGGAGCAGGCCCACGCCGAGGGTTTCCGTGACGCTGGCGGCGTGCATCCGAGTGTAGAAATCCGGCATCCGAATCAGGCCGATGCCTCCGACCAGGCAGAACAGCCCGCCTGCCAGCAGAAGTACTCCGCTCAGAATATCCAATGCGACACTCATGCTTCGGTTTCCTTGCTTCCGGCGGTGGTGTCGGAAAGACCAAGATCCCCCTGGCGCATGAACTTCAGGACGGCAAACACGCCAATGGCGTTCAGCAGCCCATACACCAGCGCGAGATCGAGGAACTCGGGACGTCCGTTCAGGAAGCCAAGTACCGCAAGTAACAGCATGGCGCAGGTACCGATCGAATTAGCGGCCTGCAAGCGATCGAAAACCGTTGGCCCAAGGACCGCGCGGAGCAGTGCCAACGCAACAGTGGCCAATATCGACAGGGTGGCGGCAATCAACACGTTAGTGCCGTTCCAGACTGACGCAACGCCGGTCCATCTCTGACCCTGCCAGCCCGGCAGCTCCGGCGCTGGTTAGTGCATGCACCAGGAAGCGTCCGGGTTCCACCTCGACAGAAATGGTCCCCGGCGTC
>JALHNN010000401.1:2584-3514 GCA_022843505.1 Sulfuritalea sp. | reverse complement strand
CGGCACCGCCTTCGGCAGCCTCGGCGGACGGCGCGAGATGCTGGTCGGCTTCCTCGCCGAGCCGGCGCTGCTGATGGTCTTCTTCACCCTGGCGATGATCGCCCAGTCGACCTCGCTCACCACCATCGTCGAGACCCTGGCGCACCGCGACCTGGTGATCTACCCGAGCCTGGCCTTCGCCGGTATCGCTTTCACCTTCGTCTCGCTGGCGGAGAACGCCCGTGTACCGGTGGACAACCCGGCCACCCACCTCGAACTGACGATGATCCACGAGGCCATGATCCTCGAATATACCGGGCGCCACCTGGCGCTGATCGAGTGGGCCGCCAGCCTCAAGCTGTATGCCTATTCCTGCCTCGGGCTGGCGCTGTTCTTCCCCTGGGGCATCGCGCCGGGCGACGACATCGTCGCCTTGATCGCGGCGATTCCGCTGCTGGTGCTCAAGCTTGCCATCGGCGGTTTCCTGCTTGCCGGCATCGAGACCGTCAATGCCAAGATGCGCATCTTCCGCGCGCCGGAGTTCCTCGGTACGGCCTTCATGCTGGCCGTGCTCGGCCTGCTGGTGCGCCTGCTGCTGGAGCTCAAGGTATGACGTCTTCCATTCCCCTGTCGGCGCAGCTGATCAACCTGTTCGCCGCGGTGATCCTGCTGCTGGCCTTCGCCATGCTGGCCCAGCGCCGCATGCATTCCCTGGTCAACCTGTTCGCCCTGCAGGGCCTGGCCCTGTGCCTGGCGACGCTGGTGGCGGCGGTTACCACCGGCCAGGTGCATCTCTATTTTTCCGCGGGCTTGACCCTGCTGCTCAAGGTCCTGGCGCTACCCTGGATCCTCTATCGCCTGGTGCGCCAGCTCAACATCAAGGGCGATGTCGAGGCCCTGATCAACATTCCCACCACCATGCTGGTCGGCATCGTGCTGGTGATGGTGGCC
>JALHNN010000401.1:0-2574 GCA_022843505.1 Sulfuritalea sp. | reverse complement strand
CATCACCCGCGGCACGCTGGGGATTGCCCTGGCCGTGGTGCTGCTGGCCTTCCTGATGATGATCACGCGGCAGAAGGCTATCAGCCAGGTGGTCGGCTTCCTCTCCATGGAGAACGGGCTCTTCCTCGCCGCCACCAGTGCGACCTATGGCATGCCCATGGTGGTCGAACTCGGCATCGCCCTTGACGTGCTGGTGGGCATGATCATCCTCGGCGTGTTCTTCTTCCAGATCCGCGACCAGTTCGACAGCCTGGACATCCGCCACATGGAAAAGCTGAAAGACAACTGAGTCCATGGATTTCTTCGTCCTCATGCTTGTCATCCCCCTCGTCAGCGGCGCGCTGCTGGCTGTAGTCGGCGAACGCGAATGGGCGCGTGATCTCAATGTCGCCGCGAGCCTCGGTACTTTCCTTGCCGCCGCCGGGCTGACCGGCGAGATCGTCGCCAGCGGACCGCGCTTCGCCTTCGGCGAGCAGTTCTTCATTGATTCGCTGAACGTCTTCTTCGTTGCGCTGACGGCCTTCGTCGGCCTGACCACCAGCATTTTCTCCGGCCCCTACATGCGCAACGAGCGCGATCGCGGCCGCCTGACCAAGCCGCGCCTGCGCCTCTACAAGAGCATGTACCAGCTGTTCATGTTCACCATGCTGGCGGCGCTGACCACCAACAACCTCGGCATCCTCTGGGTGGCTATGGAGGCGGCGACGCTGACCACGGTGCTGCTGGTCTCGCTCTACCGCACGCCGGCCAGCCTGGAGGCCGCGTGGAAGTACTTCATCCTCTGCGGCGTCGGCATCGCCCAGGCCCTGTTCGGCACGGTGCTGCTCTACTTCGCCGCCGAGCGTGTGCTGGGCGCCGCCGGCAATGCCCTGCTATGGACCCACCTGGTTGACGTGAAGAGCCAGCTCGAGCCGACCATCATGGCGCTGTCCTTCATCTTCCTGCTCGTCGGCTACGGCACCAAGGTGGGCCTGGCGCCGCTGCACAACTGGCTGCCCGATGCCCATGCCGAGGGCCCGACGCCGGTATCGGCGGTGCTCTCCGGCCTGCTGCTGAACGTCGCGCTCTACGCCATCCTGCGCTGCAAGGTGCTGGCCGACGGCGCCCTGCCGGAAGGCTATGCCGGCAACCTGATGATCGGCTTCGGCCTGTTCACCCTGCTGGTCGCGGCCTTCTTCCTGTCACGACAGAAGGACGTCAAGCGCATGTTCGCCTACTCGTCGATCGAGCACATGGGCCTCATCACCTTTGCCTTCGGCATGGGCGGGCCGATTGCCAACTTTGCCGGCCTCCTGCACATGACCATGCATTCGCTGACCAAGTCGGCGATCTTCTTTGCCGTCGGCCATGCCACGCAGAAAACCGAAACCCAGCTGATGGAGCACATCCGCGGCCTGATCAAGATCAACCCGCTGATCGGCTGGGGCCTGATGCTGGGCACCCTGGCAATACTCGGCATGCCGCCCTTCGGTGTCTTCGCCAGCGAGTTCATGATCCTGACCCACGCCATGAAACACTACCCCTGGGCCACGCCCATCCTGCTGCTGGCGCTGGGTGTCGCCTTCGCCGCCATCTTCGGCAAGGTGCAACCCATGGTCTTCGGCGAGACGACCGCCAAGCGCCTGCCGCATGCGCCCGCCATCACGCCGGTGTTCCTCCATCTGGGCATCGTGCTGATGCTGGGCCTCTACATTCCCCCCTACCTGACGCGCTGGTTCCAGGAAGCCGCGCGCATGCTGGGATAGCCATGAAGCTTTGCGCCTTCCCCGCCATCGACTTCAGCCGCCAGCCGGGCATCGGTGCGCCGGTGTGGCGCGGCCGCGCCGCCAGCGGCGAGGAGCTGCACGCCTTCGCTCTCGCGGCCAGGGAAGTCGGCGCCCGCATCACGGCGATCTGGGGCACCGATCGTCGCGGGCAGGGGCAGGGCTTCCGCCTGCACTGCATGTTCGGCATCGAGTCCGGCCATGCCTGGGTCAGCCTCGAGCTGCCGGCGGATGCACCGCACTACCCGGATCTCGCCGACGTGTTCACCGCCGCCAACCGCATGCAGCGTGCCACGCGCGACATGGTCGGCATCGCCAACGCCGGTGGCGACCAGCGGCCCTGGCTGCGCCATGGCGGCTGGCCGGCCGACTGGTATCCGCTGCGTCACGATGCCGGTGATCCTCCGGAGTTTGCCAACCGGCCGACCGACTACGACTTCGTCAGGGTGGGCGGCGAGGGCGCGCACGAAATCCCGGTCGGCCCCATCCATGCCGGTATCATCGAGCCCGGACACTTCCGCTTCTCCGTGGTCGGCGAGCGCGTGCTGCGCCTCGAGCAGCGCCTGGGTTACCAGCACAAGGGCGTGGAAAGGCTGTTCATCGGTGCCGACATCGCCCATGGCGCCAAGCTCGTCGGCCGGGTTTCCGGCGATTCCGCCTGCGCCTTCGGCTGGGCCTACGCCGACGCCGTCGAAGCCGCCTGCGAAACCGCCGCGCCGCCGCGCGCGCTGGCCCTGCGCGCGCTGATGCTGGAGCGCGAGCGCGTTGCGAACCACCTCGGTGACCTCGGCGCGCTCGGCAACGATGCGGC
>JALHNN010000400.1 GCA_022843505.1 Sulfuritalea sp. | reverse complement strand
ATCTACACAATCGAGGGATGCGTCAGGCAAGGCATTCCGGTTGATGGATATTAAGTGGGAGAACCTGCCGGGTACCAAGAGAGAAGTGGAGGCCGTTGCACAATTATTCGGGCCAAGCGAAAGCAGGATATTCCTCGGAGCAGAGGCCAGCGAATCTCAACTACAAGGTTTGAACAAGTCCAAGGAACTCAGCAGATACCGTTACCTGCTGTTTTCTGCCCACGGATATCTGAGCCCCGTAGAGCCGGCCCTTAGTGCTGTCGTGCTGTCACAACTGGATAAGACGCCTGATGTCGATGGCTACATCACCGTTAGCGAATGGCCAAGTTACGATCTTCGTAGCGACTTAATTGTTCTTTCTGCCTGCGATACTGGAGTCGGAAAATTTGTGCAAGGGGAAGGCATATTGGGCCTGCCTTATGCTCTCTATGTGGCTGGAAATAAGAATCTGCTTTTGACGCTCTGGCCGATCGACGACGACGCGACAAAGGAGTTCATGCATGAGTTCTTCGGTTATATAAAGATAGGAAATTCCGCCTCTGACGCATTGGCAAAGACTAAGCGTACATTTGTGCAATCAGAGCACTATTCTGATCCGCGCTATTGGGCGCCATTCGTCCTTTATGGCTACTGAGGGGCTCGTCCAGAATCAAAAACGGCGGCGTAGTTCCGGCGCCTACTCTCAGACGCGGCGCTTCAGCCGCCGAAGAAATCCCTGACGCGATCCAGCCAGCCCTGCGCCTTGGGGTTGTGCCGCGAGGCGTTGCCCTGGCTGATCTCCTCGAACTCGCGCAGCAGTTCCTTCTGCCGCTCGGTCAGGCTCACGGGTGTTTCCAGCACCACGTGGCACAGCAGGTCGCCGGCGGCGACCGAGCGCACGCCCTTGATGCCCTTGCCGCGCAGGCGGAAGACCTTGCCGGTCTGGGTTTCGGCCGGCACCTTGAGCTTGGCCACGCCATCCAGGGTCGGGATCTCGATCTCGCCGCCGAGCGCGGCGGTGGTAAAGCTGACCGGCATCTCGCAATGCAGGTCGTCGTGGTCGCGCTGGAACACCGCGTGGGCCTTGAGGTGGATCTGCACGTAGAGGTCGCCGGGCGGGCCGCCATTGACGCCGGGTTCGCCCTCGCCGGTGAGGCGTATGCGATCGCCTTCGTCGATGCCGGAGGGAATCTTGACCGAGAGCGTTTTGTGCTGCTTGATGCGGCCGGCGCCGTGGCAGCTGCCGCAGGGGTCGGCGACATAGCGGCCGGTGCCGTGGCATTTCGGGCAGGTCTGCTGGATCGAGAAGAAGCCCTGTTGCATGCGCACCTGGCCGTGGCCGGCGCAGGTGGGGCAGGTCTTGGGTTCGGTGCCCTTCTTGGCGCCGCTGCCGCCGCAGGCTTCGCAGCTGGCCATGGTCGGGATGCGGATGCGCGTTTCCGTGCCGCGTGCCGCGTCTTCCAGCGTGACCTCGAGGTTGTAGCGCAGGTCGGCGCCACGGTAGACGTTGGAACGTCCGCCGCCACCGCGCTGGCCGCCGCCGAAGATGTCGCCGAAGATGTCGGAGAAGGCATCGGCGAAGCCGCCCATGCCTGCGCCGCCGGGGCCCATGCCGGCCTGAGGGTCGACGCCGGCGTGGCCGTACTGGTCGTAGGCCGGCCGCTTCTGCGGGTCGGAAAGGACCTCGTAGGCTTCCTTGGCCTCCTTGAACTGCTCCTCCGCTTTCGGGTTGTCCGGATTGCGGTCGGGATGGTGCTTCATGGCCAGCTTGCGGTAGGCCTTCTTGATTTCCTCGTCCGAAGCGTCGCGGTTGACGCCGAGGACTTCGTAGTAGTCGCGCTTCTTTGCCATAAAGATGGGAAGGGGGAAGGAGGAAGGGGGAAGGGTGTCAAAGCTTGCGGCGAACTGATGCCGCGAGGCCCATTACCAACCCGGAAACTTCGTCGACTTTCCCTTGCAGTTCCTCCGTTTGCTCAAAGTAACTCAATCGCCCCGCCAACTCGATCAGTGTATCGAGTTCGGAAAGCGAACCAGCGGCGATACCCAGAAAATGCAGCAACTCCTTGCTGCCATTCCGGGCAAAGCCCTCGGCAATGTTGGCGGGCACCGATATGGCGGCCCGCCGCATCTGGCTTGTCAGCCCGAATTGTTCATGCGAGGGAAGGGCCGATGTTGCTGAGTAAACGCTTTCCACCAGATCCATGGCTTGCTGCCAAGCCTTGAGCGTCCGGTGACTCCTCTTCACACCCTTCCCCCTTCACTCTTCTCCCTTCCCTGGTCAGGCCTTCTTGTCCTTCACCTCGGTGAACTCCGCGTCGACCACGTCGCCGTCGTCCTTCTTGGCTTCGGCGCCACCCGCTCCGCCCGGTGCGGCCCCGGCGCCGCCGGCGGCACCCGCCGCGCCCTGGGTCTCGGCGTAGATCTTCTCGCCCAGCTTCTGCGAGGCCTTGGCCAACGCTTCGGTCTTGCCCTCGATGGTCGCCTTGTCGTTGCCCTTGAGGGCTTCCTCGGCGTCCTTGATCGCGGCCTCGATGGAGGATTTTTCGTCGGCGCCGAGCTTGTCGCCGTGCTCGCCGAGCGCCTTCTTGATCGAATGCACCATGGCGTCGCACTGGTTGCGCGCGTCGACCAGTTCGTGGGCCTTCTTGTCTTCCTCGGCGTGGGCTTCGGCGTCCTGCACCATGCGCTTGATCTCGTCTTCCGAGAGGCCGGAGTTGGCCTTGATGGTGATCTTGTTTTCCTTGCCGGTGCCCTTGTCGCGCGCCGAGACATGCAGGATGCCGTTGGCGTCGATGTCGAAGGTGACCTCGATCTGCGGCATGCCGCGCGGCGCCGGCGGGATGTCGGTGAGGTTGAACTGGCCCAGGCTCTTGTTGCCCGAGGCCATCTCGCGCTCGCCCTGCATGACGTGGATGGTCACGGCATTCTGGTTGTCGTCGGCGGTGGAGAAGGTCTGCGCCGCCTTGGTCGGGATCGTGGTGTTCTTCTGGATCAGCTTGGTCATGACGCCGCCCAGGGTCTCGATGCCCAAGCTGAGCGGGGTGACGTCGAGCAGCAGCACGTCCTTGACTTCGCCTTGCAGCACGCCGCCCTGGATCGAGGCGCCGACGGCCACGGCCTCGTCGGGGTTCACGTCGCGGCGCGGCTCCTTGCCGAAGAACTCCTTGACCTTGTCCTGCACCTTGGGCATGCGCGTCATGCCGCCGACCAGGATCACGTCGGTGAGGTCGGACGTCTTGACGCCGGCATCCTTGATGGCGATGCGGCAGGGGGCGATGGTGCGCTCGATCAGGTCCTCGACCAGGGCCTCGTACTTGGCGCGGGTCAGCTTCATGGTCAGGTGCTTCGGTCCCGAGGCATCGGCCGTGATGTAGGGCAGGTTGAGCTCGGTCTGCTGGGAGGATGACAGCTCGATCTTGGCCTTCTCGGCGGCTTCCTTGAGGCGCTGCAGGGCCAGCACGTCGTTCTTCAGGTCGACGCCCTGTTCCTTCTTGAACTCGGTGACGATGTAGTCGATCAGGCGCTGGTCGAAGTCCTCG
>JALHNN010000399.1 GCA_022843505.1 Sulfuritalea sp. | reverse complement strand
AGAAAGAGTTCGTTCTCGGCGATGTCGGTTGACTCGCAATCGGAGAGCTTGCCCGGCAGCACGGCAACGCCGGACTGCTTCCTTTTCTCGACCTTCTGCGCGTTCTTCTGCCGCGCCAGCGCCTGCCTGATCGAGAGTTCGGCGATCGCCTTGCCGGCCTCGACATGCTGGTTGAGCCAGATTTCGAAAGGGTCGCGGATCATGCTGGAGACCAGCTTGACGGCTTCGCGCGAATTGAGCTTTTCCTTGACCTGGCCCTGGAACTGCGGATCGAGGATGCGTGCCGAGAGCACGTAGGCCATGCGCCCGCAAACATCGTCCTGCTGCAGTTTGACGCCGCGCGGCAGAAGCGCCCGGTGTTCGATGAAGGACTTTACGGCTTCGAAGACGCCCGCGCGCAGACCCGCTTCGTGGGTGCCGCCGGCCACGGTCGGGATCAGGTTGACGTAGGACTCGAAGGCCACCGGCTCGACATGCCAGCCGATGGCCCAGGAGGCGCCTTCGCCGGGCGCGAATTCGGCGTGGTCGGCATCGGCGTACTTCTCGGCGGCGTAAAGCGGGGCGACGGATTCGGCATTGCCCGCCAGTTCGGCCAGGTAGCCGGCCAGGCCGCCGGGATAGCTCCAGGTCTTGCTGCTGAGGCTGCCGTCCGCCTGCTCGATGTCGAGGCTGACCTTGACGCCGGGCAGCAGGACGGCCTTGGAGCGCAGCAGCCGTTCCAGCTCCGCCTGGGGCACGCGCGGCGTGTCGAAGTACTTCGGGTCGGGCCAGACGCGCACGCGCGTGCCGCTCTGCCTGCCGCAGCTGCCCAGGGTTTCCAGCGCCCCGACCTTCTCGCCGCCGCCGGAAAACTCGATGGCCCAGATCTTTCCCTCCCGCCGCACTTCGACCGAAACGCGGGTCGACAGCGCATTGGTGACCGCGACGCCGACCCCGTGCAGGCCGCCGGAGAAGGCGTAGGCCGAGTTGCCGGCGTTCTTGTCGAACTTGCCGCCGGCGTGCAGGCGCGTGAAGGCCAGCACCACCACCGGAATCTTTTCGTCGGGATGGATGCCCACCGGAATGCCGCGGCCGTCGTCGGTGACTGTGATCGAGCCGTCCAGGTGCAACAGGACATGGAGGTTTTTCGCATGGCCGCCGAGGGCTTCGTCGGCCGAGTTGTCGATGACTTCCTGGATGATGTGGGCCGGCGAGTCGGTGCGGGTATACATGCCGGGGCGTTCGCGCACCGGCTCCAGTCCCTTGAGGACGCGGAAGGAGGATTCGTCGTAAGCGGGGCTTGCAGCCATTTTTTATTTGGGTGTTAGAGAGAATTACTTCGCCAAGTGCGCAGTGTCAGATTCGAGCGAAGCGAGCCGATCAATAGCCTCCCCCGCGAGGGGGAGGATGGGAGGGGGCGGGCCCACTTGCCCGCTCGAGGCTTTGCGACGTCAAGATGTGTCATGAAGCGATATGGTTAATCGAAGTCATGAGCGTTGTTTCAGAAACGTGCGTCCGAAAGGCAATCGGCGAGGCCGATGCGCCAGTCGGGCAGGGCGAGGCCGAAGTTGTTGCGGAAGCGCGTGCAGTCGAGCCGCGAGTTGGCCGGGCGCGGCGCCGGCAGGGGATAGTCGGCGCTGGCGATACGGTGAACCGTCGGCGTCTTTTCGAGCAGGCCGCATTCCAGCGCCGTGGCGAAAATTGCTTCGGCATAACCGTGCCAGCTGGTCTCGCCGGCGGCGGCGAGGTGGTACAAGCCGTCGGGCGCATCCTGGCGGGCGAGGACCAGCGCGGTGACGTCGGCCAGGTGGCGGGTCCAGGTTGGCGCGCCGAACTGGTCGCCGACGACACGCAGTTCGCTGCGGTCCCGTCCCAGGCGCAGCATGGTCTTCATGAAGTTCGCGCCATGCAGGCCATAGACCCAGCTGGTGCGAAAGATCAGGTGGCGGGCTCCCGTGGCGGCAATCGCCTGCTCGCCGGCGAACTTGCTGCGGCCGTAGGCGGAAAGCGGTGCCGGGGAGTCGGCCTCGGAATACGCGCTGGATCCCCTGCCGTCGAAGACATAGTCGGTCGAGTAGTGGATCAGCCGGGCGTCGAGCCGCTTCGCCTCCTCGGCGAGGATGCCGGGGGCGGTGGCGTTGATGGCCTGTGCCAGCGCGGTTTCGGTTTCGGCCTTGTCGACCGCCGTGTAGGCGGCCGCATTGACGATGGCGTCCGGGGCAATGGTGCGCACCGAGGTACGCAATGCGTCCGGATCGGCAAGGTCGAGTTGCCGCCGATCGCAGGCCACCACCTCGCCGAGGCATGCCAGCGAACGCTTGAGTTCGCGGCCGAGCTGGCCGGCACAGCCGGTGAGCAGTATCTTCATGCGAAGGTTTCGACGGCGGCAAAGGGAGTGCCGGCCTTGTCCTTGGCCGCCAGGAGCGGTTCGCCAACGAGCGGCCAGGGGATCGCCAGTTGCGGGTCGTTCCACAGCAGCGTGCGCTCGTGCGCCGGGCTGTAATAGTCCGTGGTCTTGTAGAGAAACTCGGCGGCATCCGATGTGACGCAAAAACCGTGGGCGAAGCCGGGCGGAATCCAGGCCATGCGCTTGTCCGCGGCGGAAAGGGTGAAGCCGACCCATTTTCCGAAGGTTGGCGACGAGCGGCGCAGGTCCACGGCGACGTCATACACTTCGCCGGCGGTGACGCGGACCAGCTTGCCCTGGGCATGTTCGATCTGATAGTGCAGGCCGCGCAGCACGTTCCTCTGTGATTTCGAGTGGTTGTCCTGCACGAAGTCGGCCGTGATCCCCAGTTCGGCGAAGGTCCGCCTGTTCCAGCTCTCGAGGAAGAAGCCGCGCTCGTCGCCGAATACCTTCGGCTCTAGCAGCAGCACGTCGGGGATGGCGGTGGGGATCACTTTCATCCCTGCACCCCGTGGGTCAGCAGGTTCTGCAGATACTGACCGTACTGGCTCTTGGCCAGCGGTTCGGCCAGTTTCGCCAGTTGCGCATCGCCGATCCACTTCTGCCGCCAGGCGACTTCTTCCGGGCAGGCGACCTTGAGGCCCTGACGTTTCTCGATGACCTCGATGAACTGGCCGGCTTCGAGCAGGGACTCGTGGGTGCCGGTGTCGAGCCAGGCCATGCCGCGGCCCATGATCTCGACCTTGAGCTGGCCCTTTTCGAGGTAGATGCGGTTGAGGTCGGTGATTTCGAGCTCACCGCGCGGGGAAGGCTTCAGCTTCGCCGCAAAGTCGCAGACCCGGGTGTCGTAGAAATACAGACCGGTCACGGCATAGCGCGATTTCGGCGTCTTGGGTTTCTCCTCGATGCTGACGGCGCGCCCCGCCGCGTCGAATTCGACCACGCCATAGCGTTCCGGATCGCTTACGGCATAGGCGAACACCGTGGCACCGGCGCCGACTTCCGGGTGAGACCCGGCAGCGCGCTGCAACTGGGGCGCAATGCGCTCAAGGACTTTGCTGCCAGCCACCCCGATTTCGCGTGGAAGATGATGCAGCAGCTCGCGCGGCGGCTGCGCACCGCCGACCAAACC
>JALHNN010000398.1 GCA_022843505.1 Sulfuritalea sp. | reverse complement strand
ACCTGAGAACGACATCGCAGAACGGCTTCGACTCTGGCGGAAAACAGCGCTCGAATTGACCCAGCGCTTGGCAAAGGTTGGCCATGAGACATCACCGACAACGCATAAATTCCCCACTTCTAAGCGTCGGCTCCAGGCAGGACAGTGGTCATCCATAATTCTTCACGACAGACTGAGGCGTCGTTGATCACCCGCCGACATTTAGAACGATGCCGGCCCGGCGTCAGTAATGCTCCCAGAAGGCCGGTTGGTTTCTCTATCCATTTCGCTTGCCTTGAATCTGGCGCGCAAGGCGGTCGAGGCTTCCCGACCGGAGTTATCGCCGTACCGCCAGCGCCGACTTTTTCGCGACAGCACCGAATTTTTACTTGACTCTGGTGTCTACTCCAAGGTTTAGGCTTGCTTCGTGACATGACGGTCGCGCCGCGTACCGCCCAATGTCGCCCGCTTGAAAAGGAGCCTGGAAATGACTATCAAACGCAAAGTTGAGGTCTTCAGCGCCGGCTGCCCGGTGTGCGAAGACGTGATCGCGCTGGTGCAACGCCTGGCGTGCCCCTCGTGTGGCGTGGAGGTGCACAACATGAACGATATCGAGGTCGTCAAGCGCGCCAAAGCGCTCGGCATCCGCTCGGTGCCGGCGGTGGCCATTGACGGCCAACTGGCCAGTTGCTGCGCCGGGCGTGGCGTCGACGAGCAAGCCCTGCGTGCCGCCGGTCTCGGCCAGCCGTGAGCAGGCGCCGGTGCTGACCATCGGCAAACTGGCGGCGGCGGGCGAGATCAGCCCCGATGCCTTGCGCTATTACGAGAGCGAGGGACTGCTTGCGCCTGTCGCCAGGACCGAGAGCGGCTATCGACAGTATGGCGAGGAAGCGCTGCGCCGCGTCCGCTTCATCAAGCACGCGCAGGCATGTGGCTTTACCCTGGCGGAAATCCGCGACCTGCTGCAACTGCGGCAGACGGACAGCGCCTGCTGCAACGACGTGCGCCAGCGCGCCATCGAAAAGCGTCTACAACTCGCCGCCAAGATCCGCACCATGCAAACGATGTCTGCCGCACTGGACAGGCTGATCGCCGAATGCGCCGACAGCAGTCAACCGGTCGATGACTGTCCGATTCTGGCCGCATTGGAACAGGTCAATGGCGATAACGGCAAGAATCCTGCGCGGTGAAAGTGGAGCTGATCTACGCACCGGGCTGCGTCGACTGCATGGCTGCCAAGTCCGCGCTGCAATCCGCCGCTGAAGCGGCTGTTGGCGGTGTCGAGTGGATCGAACTCAATGTGCTCGAGGCACTGGATTACGCGGTCGAGCTTGGCGTTCTGACCCTGCCCGCGCTGGCTATTGACGGCCGGCTGGTGTTCGCCGCGCTGCCCACACCGGCGCAGTTGCGCGAGGAATTGTTGCGGCGAGCGGACGATGATTGATCTCACGCCAGAGGCGCTGAGCACTGCGGTGGAGGCTATGGGCTTTGCCGCGGTGGGCATCGGCTTTCTGGCGGGATTGGCTTTCAGCGTCAACCCGGTGGCGGTGGCCGCCATCCCGATGATGCTGGCCTATGTCACCAAGGCGCGCGAAACACGAGAGGCGCTGCGTCTGGGCGGGATGTTCATCCTCGGCATGATCCTTACCCATGCCGGACTCGGGCTGATTGCCGGACTAGGCGGCCGCTGGGTCGGCATGCTGATGGGGCGCGGCTGGGGCGCGCTGCTCGGCCCGCTACTGATTTTGCTGGGGCTGATATGGACGGGCTGGCTGCGGCTCCCGCTGCGAGCGCAGGCGTTGCGCGCCTGGCGCCCGGCCGGTGCATGGGGTGCGTTTGCACTCGGCTTTCCGTTCTCGGTCGCGGTCTGCCCGGCCTGTACGCCGGCCTTGCTGGCGTTGCTGGGCGTGGTTGCGGTGATTGGTTCGCCATGGCTGGGCGTGGTCCTGCTGGTGGCCTTTGCCTTGGGGCGGGCAGTGCCGATTATCCTCGGCGCCTGGGCGATCGGCTGGCTGGAAGGTCTGCGTGCCCTCGGCCGCTTTCGCCGCGTGTTCGACGTGGCGGGGGGCGTAACCTTGATGGCGACGGGCCTGTACCTACTGAACGCCTACTACCTTATTGTTCCCGAATTGGCGGTATGAGCGAGGGAAGGCGCGGAGAAAATGGCTACGGACTACAGCATATCGGATATCGATTGCCAGCCCGTTCTTGCAACGGCGCTACGCTGGGGCGATCCAAAACCAAATCCGGATCAGGAATCCGGCCGGGATAGCGCCGACACGGCAATACTCGTTTCACGTAAGCTTTCCACTCATCGCCTGGACTGGAATTCGCGGTCAATTTTCAATTGGTGGGCCAGTTGCTTTTCTGGCCAGGTACTTTTGATGTAGGCCAATACCGCGCGGATCTCGTTATCGGACAAGATACTTCCGAACGCCGGCATGTCGCTCTCGTGATTCGGTGGAGCGTACTTCCCAGGCACCAACCCTTCCTTGACGATACCAAAGAGTACCGCGTCCGGGTGGTGCCAAGTGTGACCGCTGGCATCGTGGGGTGGCGCTGGCATTCGCCCGTTGGGCAGGCGCTCCCGCCAGCCGGACTGGCCTTCTAGATTCGGGCGGTGACAAGCGCTGCAACGGCTATCGTAGATCCTTTTCCCCGTGGCCACCAGTGCCTTATCGGTTGGATCAATGGTCGAGCGCGCCTCCCACAGTGCAAATGCGATTGCTCCAACCAGGAATAGCGTTGCACCACCAAGCAGCCAGTGGAAAGGGTTCCTTTCATTCATCTGGGTCTCCTTGCAACGCCCGCGCCGAACCGAAATAGATGTAGCTCAGCGGCCTTGGGCCTTTTGCATATTGGACGGCCAGATCCTCAATCCGAAACCTGGCCGATTCAACCAACTCGTCCATTTTCCGGTTCAGATTGCACCCGCCGGCGATCCGCCTCCAGAACGGATTGAAACGATGCTGCCAGCGCCTTACCGACGCATCGGCGGCCAATCCATGTTCGGCGAAAAGCAGCAGGCCGCCAGGCTTGAGCACTCTGCGCATCTCCCTCAGCGCCGCCAAGGGATCGGGAATAGTACATAGGCTGAAAGTAACAAGGACCGTATCCATGGAACGATCCCGCAGAGGAATTTCCTCACCGGAACGGGCGAAGAATTCCACGGGAAAATTGACCGATCGTGCCCGTTTGCGGGCGAGACGCAGCAGCTGTTCCGAGGGATCAACGGCATAGAGATGCTGTACCTGCGCCCCGTAGAACGGCAAATTGAGACCCGAGCCAACACCCACTTCAAGGACGCAGCCGCGCGCCCGCGGCACAATTTCCGAGCGGTAGCGAGTTATCTCGCGGTTACGCATCACGAGGTCCAATAGGCTGGGCGAAACCCAGTGATCGAAAAAACTCAATTCCGCCTCCACCGCGCGAACGCGTTCAACGCTGAACGGCTGGCAAGCACACCGTTCCACATATTGGACTAAAAGCTGCCAAAGACTTTAGGCTTTGCGCTGTCACTAATTTCATACACGGTCAGCGGTC
>JALHNN010000397.1 GCA_022843505.1 Sulfuritalea sp. | reverse complement strand
CCGGTGAGGCTATAGAAACGCAGCTTCATGGCTTCGAACTGTTCGCGGTCGATCTTCTCACCCTTGAACGGACCCTCGGTCAGGGGTTCCTCGAACCAGCGGCGGGGCAGGGTATCGTCCCTGGCGCGCAGGCCGCGGCGGAAGTTGAGCATGTGCTCGAGGCCCGAGATGTTGCGGCCGATGTCGTCCATCTCGGCTTCCTCGAACTTCTGGCCGGTGAGCGAGGTCAGCTGCACGGCGAAATCGCCGGGATCGGGCAGGGTCGGCGAGTTGAACAGCTTGGTGTTGAAGCGGCACATGCCGACGGAATCACCGACGGCGTAGTTGTTCTCGCACTTCCTGACGGCGTATTCCTTGCCCTCGTAGCTGTTCGGCGCGGCCGACACCACGCCGTTGTAGAGCGCGGTCTTGAAGGCCGGGTCGTCGTTGATGCGGGCGTTGATTTCCAGGGTGACGCGGTTCCTGAGGTGGTCCATGCCACGCGTGGCGACCGAGAGGCCAAGTGCGAAGGCCTTGAGGATGCGGGCGTCGTGCGGGTCGGACTGGAACAGGCCTTTCACCGTGAGGCGGTAGTCCAGCGCCGCGGCCGGGTACTTGCCGCGTTCGACGGCGCGTGCCGAATCGGCGATGGTGTCGCCGAAGCCTTCGCGCTTCGCCGTCATGAACAGCAGCTTTTCGATCACCTCGTAGTTGCCCCAGGAGAGGTCGAGGCCGCCGGTGTCCTTCTGCGTGATGATGCCGCGCTGGTAGAGCTCCATGGCCCAGGCGATCGACGAGCCGGTCGAGGCCGAATCGAGGCCGAGGTCGTTGAGGATGTTGTTCAGGCGCAGCACCTGCTCGGGTTCCTGGATGCCGATCAGCGGGCCGAACTTGCCCAGGGTGACGTACTCGGGACCGTCGCCCTTGTCGTACTTGTCGAACTTTCCGTCGCCCTTGATGCCCCGGTAGTCGCGCGCCGCCGCATGCTCGACCTCGGCCTGGGCCTTGTCGTAGCTGGCGTTGCCGGTGAGCCCCTTGAGCGCCGCAGCGCCCCAGCCGCCGGTGCCTTCGGGCGTCATGTCGTTCTGGTTGCGGCAATGCACCGGGCACAGATAGCAGCCGTCCATGCCGGGGCGGTAGGGATCGAAGTTGTCGGCGTCGAGGCTTTCCTTCCAGCTGGTTTCCTGGTTGTTCTTGGTGCCGAGCGCGCACAGCACGCGGCTGGGCTTGTAGAGGAAGGGTGTCCCGACCATCTTCAGCGCGTTCTTGATCACGCTGGTGGTGATGATCTTCTTGCCGATGATCTTGTTGTACTTGGCCATCGGCTCCACCGGCTGCAGGTCGCGCGGTGCGCCGTGCACCATGATCGCCTTGACCCCGAGCGAGCCCATCTTGGCGCCGCCACCGCCGCGCGCCCAGATCGCCTTGATGCCGCCCATGATGCCGGCGGACAGCACCTGGTTTTCGCCGGCCGTGGTGATGCGCGCCATGGCCATGTCCTCGCGCTCGACGCATTGGAAGTCGCGTTCGACGGCGGCGGCGAGTTCGAGGTTGTCCATGCCGACGTAAGGCGCGGCGTCCACGAATTCGACGTTCTCGTAGGCGATCTTCAGCAGTGTCCAGGACGCGGCGCGGCCGTACATGACGATGTGGTCATAGCCGTGCATGCGCAGGAAGGACGGGAAGTAATCCCCGCCGTTGGCATCGAGGATGGCGTCGGATTCGGGCGAGATGCTGCTGAAGTTGCCACGCGTGGCCGAGGGCATGCTGCTGGTGAGGATGCCGGCGCCGAAGATCAGCGGAATCTCCGGATCGAGCGCGGGGCGGTCGTCTTCCAGCAGGTTGTAGAGCAGCCACATGTTGGCGCCACGGCCGCCGAGGAAGTTCCTCATCACCGCCAGCGGCAGGTACTTCTTCAGTGTTGTCCGCTTTTCGAGGTCGACGAACAGCACCGCGCCCTGCGAGTTGTACTGCGGCGCGTCGTGCAGGCGCGCGGCCAGTCGGTCCAGCTTGTCTCTGATGCCCATGCTTGCTCCTCGGTGTGTGTTTTCAGGCCGCCTTTTGCGCCTTGAGGCGTTCGTACTTGGCTTGCAGTTCTTCCTTGCTTTCCTTGTGCGCCGGATCGGGCACGATGGCGCGCACCGGGCAGACCTTGACGCACTGGCTGACGGCGAAGTGGCCGACGCACTCGGTGCATTTGTCCGGGTCGATGGTGTAGATCTCGTCGCCCGCGGTGATCGCCTTGTTCGGGCAGGGTGCGAGGCAGACGTCGCAGGTGATGCACAGGTCGTTGATGATGAGTGCCATGTGGGCTCCTTTAGCGTGAAACGGCAGAGTCGACGCCCGGTGACATCGAGCGCAGCGAGCCGATCGGGAACCCCCCGCGAGGGGGGCGAAGGGGGGCGGGTCGAGCTTGCCAGCTCGTGGCGAGGCAAGGGTATGGGCGTTTCATGTTGGGAAAGGGGCAGTCGAAGCCATGAGCGTCCCTATTCCTGTGAGAGCGGAGGGTCGGGGTCGTCGAACGGCATGTCGTCGTCCGGCCCGCACTTGTCGCGCCACTCTTCCAGCCAGGCGACGTGCTGCAGTTCCTCGTCGGCGAACTGCCTGGCGAGGCGTCTGACTTCGCTGTCGCTGGTCTGGGCAGCGACCCGGCTGTAGAACCCGTAGGCCTGCTTTTCGTGGTCCAGGGCCAGCAGCACGGCGCCCCTGACGCTCATCTGGTAGCTGACGCGGTCGACGGCGATGGCTTCGGGGCTTTCCCCGCACCACTTGAAGTCCCAGGGGGATATATGCGGCAGATCCATCTCGGCGGTCAGTTCCTCAAGCTCGGCGAGATGCTTCTTTTCGGCCTTCTCGAGGCGGCGGAAAATGCTGGCCACGCCTTTCTTGCGATGCATGTCCATCTGGTCCGCCAGTTCGCCGTAGCGGTCGGCAGCGTCATTCTCCATCGCCAGCGCATGAGCCAGCAGCACCCCCAGGCTGTTGATGGGCTGATCCTGCGGCGTTGCCTCACTCATAGCGCGAACCTCGCTTCGAGTTCGCCGATCGAGCCTTCGGTGTTTTCGAATTCCGGACGGTAGGGCGGACGCGAGCCCTTGTAGAGCACCTTGCCGACGTTGAAGCCGTCGTCGGTCATCAGGCGGCGGGCGGCACGGGCGGCATCGTCCGTGTAGTCCACCACCGCCGTGCGCACCGTGTCGCGCCATTCCTGCTGCTCGGGGCGGAAGGTGACGCAGGGGCTCAGCACCTGCACCAGCGAAAAGCCGGGATGGCGCACCGCCTCGACGATGATCTGCGCCATGTTGACCGGGTCGCTGGCCGAGACGCGGGCGATGAAGTTGGCGCCGGAAGCCAGTCCCACCACCAGCGGCTGGAAGGGGTTGATGCCGGTGCCCTCGGGCGTCAGCTTGCTGCCTTCCCAGTCCGGTGCGGTGGTCGGCGAGGCCTGGCCCTTGGTCATGCCATAGACCTGGTTGTCCATGACGATGTAGGTCAGGTCGACGTTGCGCCGGCAGGCGTGGAGGAAATGGTTGCCGCCGATCGAAAAA
>JALHNN010000396.1 GCA_022843505.1 Sulfuritalea sp. | reverse complement strand
AGCTGACCAACATCAACAAGGAAATCGAGGCGATCAAGAAGCTCGAGCTGGTGGTCTGCTCGGATTCGACCATCACGCCTTCGGGCCTGTGGGCCGATGTGCTGCTGCCGATCGCCACGCACTTCGAGCGCCACGACGTGGCCCTGCCCTGGTACAAGGGCCACTACTACATCCACCGGCCCAAGGTCATCGAGCCGATGGGTGAGTCGAAGACCGACCTGCAGGTCTATACCGAGCTGTGCTACCGCCTCGAGGCCCTCGATCCTGCATTGAAAGGACTGGGCAAGCGCTACAACCCGAAGGCGGAGCGCAACTATTTCGACAATCCCGACGCCGTCGACGAGGCCTACCTGGTCGACTGGTGGAAGAAGGTGCAGGACCACCAGGGCGTGACGATGGGCTGGGAGGAATTCAAGCGCCGCGGTGTGTACAAGTTCGTCTTCGACAAGCCGCTGGTCGCCTTCCGCGACCAGATCGAGAAGGGCGAGCCCTTCGAAACCCCTTCGGGCAAGATCGAGATCTTCTCCACTACGCTGGCCAAGGTCACCGACTGGACCAAGACCCAGTACGGCTACCCGATCCCGGCGATCCCGAAGTGGGTCGAGCCCTTCGAGTGGCTGGGTGACGAACACAAGGTCAAGGACCATCCCTTCCACCTGATCACGCCGCATCCGCGCTGGCGCACGCATTCGATCTTCCACAACATTCCCTGGCTGCGCGAGACCTACCAGCAGGAAGTCACGCTCAATGCGGCCGACGCCAGGCGTCTGGGCATCGCCACCGGCGACATCGTCGAGGTCTGGAACGAGCGCGGCAAGGTGATCGTTCCGGTCTATGTCACGGAGCGCTGCATGCCGGGGGTTGCCGTGCTCTACGAAGGGTCCTGGATGGACCTTGACAAGAATGGCATCGACCGCTCGGGCAATCCGGACTTCCTGACCAAGGACGAGCCCAGCCCCGCCGGCGCCTTCGCCTACAACACGATCCTGGCCAACATCCGCAAATCGACGCTGGAGCATCGCCCCGGCTGGGACGTGCAGGCGACGGCGCGTTCCTACCTCTTCCGCCGGGACTCCTGATCATGACCAAAAAACTCGACATGAAGGAAGTCAAGGTCGCGCTGACGCGCAAGGTGGCGCAGACCTACGACCCGGTGAAGCCGAAGCAGCAACTGGGCTTCATCCATCACAACGTCGATTGCATCGGCTGTCGCGCCTGCGAGATCGCCTGCAAGGACAAGAACGGCCTGCCGCCCGGTCCGCGCTTCCGCCGCGTGATGTACGTCGAAGGCGGCCACTATCCGGACGTGTTCGCCTACAAGGTGAACATGAGCTGCAACCACTGCGCCGAACCGGCCTGCCTGCCGACCTGCCCGACCGGCGCGATCTGGAAGCGCGAGGCCGACGGCATCGTCGACATCGACTCGACGCTGTGCATCGGCTGCCGGCGCTGCGAGGCGGCCTGTCCCTACGGCGCGCCGCAGTGGAACCCGAAAGAGCAGATCGTCCAGAAGTGCAACCTGTGCGTCGACGAGATCGACGCCGGGCGCAAGCCCTATTGCGTCATGGCCTGCATGATGCGCGTGCTCGACATCGGGCCGATCGAGGCGCTGTGGAACGGCAGCCACAAGACCACGGCGCTGGGGCCACAGGACAAGCCGGTGCGCCAGGTGAAGAACATGGCCGACCCGGAGCTGACCAAACCGTCGATCGCCTTTGTCCCGCACAGCAAGGGCAAGCTCGGGTGAGGCTGGATTCCGCGATCGGCGAGGCCCTGGCCGAGGATGCGCTGACCCTCGCCTGCCTGCACGACGTCGAAGCCTCGACGCAGACGGTGCAGAGCCTGAAGGCGGTGGGCTTTCCGGACAACCTTGCCCTGATGCCGGCCGACAAGGCGGCGCAGCAGGGGCGAGAGATGATGCTTGCGGCGCTGGCGGCTTTGCCGGAAGCCCTCGATGCCGAACTGCTCGACGGGCTGGCGGCGGACTATGCCGCGATCTACCTGACGGGCGCGCATGGCGCATCGCCTTGCGAGTCCTACTGGCTGTCCGACGACCACCTGGTGTGCCAGGACGCCATGTTCGAACTGCGCAAGCTCTACGCCGCCAGCGGACTGAAGGTGCCGGATTGGCGCAAGCGCCCGGATGACCACCTCGTGTTCCAGCTGCAGTATCTTGCGCGCCGCCTGCAGACGGCCGGCGCGGCTGACGACTGGCGCGCGATCGGCGGCTTTCTCGACCATCACCTGTTGCGCTGGCTGCCGGATTTTGCCGAGCGCGTCGCGGGAAGGGCCGATACGCTGTTCTACGTCGCCCTGGCAAACCTGACCCGCGCCTGGTGCGACGGCCTGCGTGAAGTGATCGCCGGCGAATTGGCCGAGCCGCGTCCGACCGCAGAAGAGATCGAGAACTCCCTCAGCGGGCGTCGGGTGGCCGAAGCCGTCGAGCAGCCCCTGCGTTTCGTGCCGGGTGCCGCCGGCCCGAGCTGGTAGGCAGCCGCGTCGCCGCGCAAAGCTTGCTTCTTTGGCCGCTTTCTTCGATAATTCGCCCCCTGTCCGCGGGGGGTATTCGCGGATGCGTGTTCCGGTGGTGGCTGTAGCTCAGTTGGTAGAGTCCTGGATTGTGATTCCAGTTGTCGTGGGTTCGAGTCCCATCAGCCACCCCACCCAGCTTGCGCAAGACGACAAAACAGCCACCGAGGTGGCTGTTTTCGCTTTCACCGTATCGCAGCCGGTAAACTGCGATAAAACGGAACCCTAATGGCACTGGTTACCCCTTTCGCGAACACGAGCGTCCTGATCCTCGACGACCTGCCGGAGGCGCGGACATCGCTGCGCACGCTGGTCGGCAGCCTGGGCTGCGAGCGCGTCGCCGTGGCAGGGAACGTCAAGGATGCCCTCGAGCAGGTCCGCAACAACAGCTTCGACCTGATCCTCGCCGACTACTTCCTTGGCGGCGAGACCGACGGCCAGCAGTTCCTCGAATACCTGCGCACGCGGCGCGTCATCGGCCGCGGCGTGCTGTTCGTCATGGTGACCGGGGAAAAGGGCTACGAGAGCGTGGTCACGGCGGCGGAATGCATGCCGGACGACTACCTGCTGAAGCCTTTCACCGGCGACGTACTGAAACTGAGGCTGGAACGGCTGCTGGAGAAGAAGCAGCGCCTGGCGAACATCGACAAGCTCCAGGACAAGGGTGACTGGGCCGGAGTCATCCGCGCCTGCGACGAGATCATCGCCGCCCGTGATCGCTACCAGGTCGATGCCATGCGCATCAAGGGGAATGCCTTGCTGGCAGCCGGTCAGGTCGAGGAAGCGGCCGGGTTCTATCGGGCGATGATCGAACTGCGGCCGCTGCCCTGGGCCCGATTCGGCCTTTCGCGCGCCTTGCAACAGCAGGGCAGGGCCTACGAGTGCAAGGAGGCTCTGGGCAGCCTGATCTCGCTCGAGACCGGAAAGATCAAGGCGGAAGGCGATGGCGAAGTGCAGGAGATGATCGACATCGCGGTCCTCGCGGTCGGCCAGTCGCG
>JALHNN010000395.1 GCA_022843505.1 Sulfuritalea sp. | reverse complement strand
GACCGCGGCCTTGACCTCGACCGTGCTGCGCTTCTTGTCCTTGCCCTCGACGACCAGGGTCAGCGGCACGGTCTCGCCTTCCTTCATTTGCTGTTTGAGATCCATCAGCATCACGTGATAGCCGCCGGGCTTGAGTTCCACGGCCTTGCCGGCCGGCAGGTCGAGTCCGGGTATGGCGCGCATCTTCATGACGTCCTTTTCCATCGTCATTTCATGGACCTCGACCACGCCGGCGACCGGCGACCTGGCTTCGACCAGGCGCGCGTCCTGGCTCGAGGTGATCTGCATGAAGGCGCCGGTAGCCTTCTGCTGGGAAACCGTGGCGCGTACCCAGGGATCCTTGACGGTGACCTGGGCCATGACGGGAAATGCGGCGAAAATCAATGCGGCGAGTGCGAGACGTTTCATGTTTGCTCCTTGCGAGTGATGTTGGAATTGCGGATTGACTAACTAGCACGCGAATACCGGGTCGGCGCCGGGCAACACCAGCCCGCGCCGGTGACCCTGGCGCTGCAGTAAGCCCATGCGCCGCAGGCGGCTCATGGCGCGCGATACCGTGGCTTCGGTGAGGTTGGTAATCGCCGCCATGTCGCGCAATTCGGGAATGGTGATCTCCCTGCGGCCGTCCTCCCGGTAGCGCGCCAATAGCAGGCACAGGCGGCGCACGCGCTGGAATGCCTCGCCGGCGCGCAATGCCAGCGCATCGGCGGCACGTCGCTCGGCGCCAGCCAGCGTCCGCAGCAGGCTCTCGCCGGAGAGTGTCGTGTCGGCCGAAAGCCAGGGCTCCAGTTCGCAGTCGCCGATGGCGTAGGCTTCGAAGCTGTAGCAGCCGTATAACAGGGTTTCGGCGCCGATAACATCGCCGCTCAAGGCCAGGCCGGCGTAATCGCGGCCCTCGGAGGTGATGCGGTCAAGTCGCACGGCGCCGCTTTTCACCCGCCATGCGATGCCATCCGTGCCGGCGGCGTAGATGCGCGCGCCGATCGAAATCCTGCGTGATCTTGGCGTCGAACCCTCTGACACCGGTACTGCCGAGATTGCTTGCATGATCCTGCTCCTCGTTGGTCGTCGATACGTCTGGTGTCAAGCAGACGCGACTGGTTCCGACGCCGCGGCGTCGGATTGCGGAGGGGTCAGGCCACAGGGGGGCCGCGCGGCGGGTGCAACAACCGCGCAGCGGTCGATGGGAACGGGAAGGGGCTGCTGAAAAAAACGCTGTCGAAAGTCGGTGCCGGCGGTACGCCGAGCGTGGCCTCGGCGAGCAGCACCGGCGTGCCGGCCAGGCATAGCGAACAACAATCCTGATGCCCGCTGTCGGGCAGCGCAGGCTGGCCGGACCCGCGTGCCGGATCTGCGCTCTCCGCCGGTCTGCTGGTGCAAATTTCGGCGCGAAAGTCGCCGCCTGCGGCATTGCGCGGCATGATCCCGCCGCTGCCCATGGCCTGCATCGCCATGGCGAACAAGGCGATGGCGAACAGCCAGGCTGGCGAGTGGCGAAACCGGTGGAGGTAGGCGGATCGACGCATTGGCCGCGTATACTAGTACAGTCGTCGCCCGTGCGGGATTGATCAAACACAAGTTTGGAACGCCATGCCCTCAGGTACCCTATTCATCGTCGCCGCACCCTCGGGCGCCGGCAAGACCACGCTGGTCAGTCGTTTGCTCGAGCACGATACGCAGGTAAGACATTCGGTTTCCTGCACTACGCGCGCGCCGCGCCCCGGCGAGCAGGACGGCCGCGAATACAATTTCATCGACGTCCAGCGCTTCCTCGCCATGCGCGAGCGCGGCGAATTTGCGGAATGGGCGGAGGTACATGGCAATTTCTACGGCACCTCGCGCCTCTGGCTGGAGCAGCGCATGCAGGAAGGCTGCGACATGCTGCTTGAAATCGACTGGCAGGGGGCGCAGCAGATGCGCCGGCAGTTTCCCGAGGCCGTGAGCATCTTCATCCTGCCGCCCTCGATCGGCGAACTGGAGCGGCGCCTGCGCGCGCGCGGCGCCGATAGTGAAGATGTCATAGCGCGGCGCGTGGCCGGCGCCCTGGGCGAGATGCGTCACGTGGCGGAGTTCGATTTTGTTATAATCAACAAAGACTTGGATGTGGCGCTCGGCGAACTGCGGGCGGCCGTCTGCGCCTCGCGGCTGCGCTTCCCGCGCCAGCGCGCGCGTCATCCCGACGTATTCCGTTTTCTCGACCAGGATTGAACCCATGGCACGTGTCACCATCGATGATTGCATTAAGCTGATTCCCAACCGTTTCCAGCTCACCCTGGCGGCGACCTATCGCGCCCGCCAGCTGACCCTGGGCAGCACGCCCCAGGTCGATCCCGGTCGCGACAAGCCCACCGTGGTGGCGCTGCGCGAGATCGCCGCCGGCAAGGTCGGCGTCGAAATCCTGACCCGCAACCAGACCTGAACGTCATGTTGACGGGGTGAACCGTGACGGCAGTCGCTCCACCCCTGTTCGGCGGGCCGGTTCCGGCCATCGATCCCGGCATGGTGCCGGGAGACCCTGACGAATCCTCCCTGATCACGGCGGACATGCATCCGCCGGTCGACCTGGCCGAGGATCTGGAACGCTTCAACGCCAAGCTCGCCACCTACCTCAAGCCGGAGGAGATAGTCCGTGTCGGCTCCGCCTATGTCTTCGCCGATGCCGCGCACCGCGGGCAGTTGCGCCTGACGGGCGACCCCTACATCTCCCATCCGCTGGCCGTGGCGCAGAACCTGGCAAGCTGGCACCTCGATGCCAACGCCCTGATCGCCGCGCTGCTGCACGATGTCATGGAGGACACGGCGATCACCAAGGAGCAGATCGCCACGCGCTTCGGCAAGGTCGCAGCGGAACTGGTCGACGGGGTCTCCAAGCTCGACCGCATCGAGCACCAGAGTTTCGAGGAGGCCCAGGCCGAGAACTTCCGCAAGATGCTGCTGGCCATGGCGCGCGACGTGCGGGTGATCCTGATCAAGCTCTCCGACCGCCTGCACAACATGCAGACACTGGACGCGATGCGTCCGGAGAAGCGCCGTCGCATCGCCCGCGAAACCCTGGATATCTACGCGCCGATCGCCAACCGCCTCGGCCTCAACGCGCTGTACCGCGAGCTGCAGGAACTGGCCTTTCGCCATGCCCATCCGCTGCGCTATCGCGTGCTGGCCAAGGCCGTCAAGGGCGCCCGTGGCAACCGCCGCGAAGTGGTCGGGCGCATCCTCGATGCGATCCGCAAGGCGCTGCCCGAGGCCGGCATCGACGCCGACGTCAAGGGCCGCGAAAAGCACCTGTACGGCATCTACCGCAAGATGCGCGAGAAGCACCTGACGTTTTCGCAGGTGCTCGACATCTACGGTTTTCGCATTGTGGTCAAGGACCGCGCCACCTGTTACCTCGCGCTCGGTGCGCTGCATGCGCTGTACCAGCCGGTGCCGGGCAAGTTCAAGGACTACATCGCGATTCCCAAGGCCAACGGCTACCAGTCGCTGCACACCACCCTGTTCGGCCCCTTTGGCACGCCGGTGGAAATCCAGATCCGCGACGCCG
>JALHNN010000394.1 GCA_022843505.1 Sulfuritalea sp. | reverse complement strand
CGCCCATCCTGCAGAAGATCTATCCCGACCTGCCCGGCTTCAACGTGCTGTCGGCCGGCCTGGTGATGGGCGTGATGATCATTCCCTACGTTGCCTCGCTTTCCGAGGATGCCATGCGCGCGGTGCCGATGTCGCTGCGCGAGGGCTCCTATGCGATGGGTGCGACGCGGCTGCAGACGGCGTTGTGGGTGGTGACACCGGCGGCGACTTCGGGCATCGCCTCGGCCTACATCCTCGGCATCTCGCGTGCGGTGGGCGAAACCATGATCCTCGCCGTGGCCGCCGGCATGCAGCCCAACCTGACCTTCAACCCGACCGAGCCGGGTGCCACCATCACCTCCTACATCGTCCAGGTGGCGCTGGGTGACCTGCCGCACGGATCCATCGGCTACCAGACCATCTTCGCTGCCGGCCTCACGCTGCTGCTGATGACGCTGGCCTTCAACCTCCTCGGTTACTGGCTGAGGAAGCGCTTCCGCGAGGTCTACTGACATGCTGCAAGCTACCGACCTCAATGCCATTCGCGCCATCATTTCGCGCGCCAAGCGCTGGGACCTGTTCTTTTCCCTGCTCGGCATCCTCTCGCTGATGGTTGGCATACTCACGTTTGTCGTGCTCTTCGTCGACATGGCGATCCAGGGCGTACCGCGGCTGAGCTACGAGTTCTTCACATCCTTCCCCTCGCGGCGCGCCGCCAACGCCGGCATCCTCTCGGCCTGGGTCGGTACCATCCTCGTCATGCTGGTGACCGCCCTGTCGGCAGTGCCGCTGGGCGTCGCCGCCGGTGTCTATCTCGAGGAATACGCGCCGAAGAACTGGATTACCGACATCATCGAGATCAACATCAGCAACCTGGCCGGCATCCCGTCCATCGTCTATGGCCTGCTGGCGCTGGGGCTCTTCGTGTATTACTTCGGCTTCGGGCAGAGCATCCTCTCCGCCGGCCTGACACTGGCGCTGCTGATCCTGCCGGTGATCATCGTCGCCACCCGCGAATCCATCCGCGCCATCCCGCAGGCGATCCACGAGGCTTCCTACGCCTGCGGCGCGACCACCTGGCAGACGGTCAGCGACCATATCCTGCCGTATTCGAGCGCCGGCATCCTCACCGGCGTGATCATTGGCATGGCGCGGGCCATCGGCGAAACGGCGCCCATCATCACCATCGGCGCGCTGACCTTCATCGCCTTCCTGCCCAACGCGCCGTTTGCGGGCGATCCGCCGGCCGGTATGTTCGACTGGATCTTTGCTCCCTTCACGGTCATGCCGATCCAGATGTTCAACTGGACGTCGCGTCCCGAGGCTGAATTTACCGTGAATGCCGCCGCCGCCGGCTTCGTCCTGGTTTTCATGACCCTGGCCATGAACGGCCTGGCCATCTACCTGCGCTATCAACTGCGCAAAAAAATCAAATGGTGAACGATATGCAAGTTCCAAGCGTCATGGAGGCTGGCGTCGAAGGCTCCCTGCTCAAGGCCGAGGTGCGGGAACTCGACTTCTTTTACGGCGCCTTCCACGCCCTGAAACGTGTGACGATGCCGATCTACGACCACAAGGTGACGGCGCTGATCGGCCCGTCGGGCTGCGGCAAGTCGACCCTGCTGCGCTGCTTCAATCGCATGCACGACCTGTATCCGGGCAACCGTTACGCCGGCGGCGGCATCGTGTTTCACCCGGACAACACCAATCTGCTCTCGCCCGAAGTCGATCCGATCGAGGTGCGCATGCGCATCAGCATGGTGTTCCAGAAGCCGAATCCCTTCCCCAAGACGATCTACGAGAACGTCGCCTACAGCCTGCGCGTGCGCGGCATGACGAACAAGAGCGAACTCGACGGCCGCGTCGAATCGGCGCTCAAGGGCGCCGCATTGTGGAACGAGGTCAGCAACCGGCTCCAGGAACTCGGCGCCAACCTGTCGGGCGGCCAGCAGCAGCGCCTGTGCATTGCTCGCGCGCTGGCTTCCGACCCGGAGATCATCCTCTTCGACGAACCGACGTCTGCGCTCGACCCGATCGCAACGGCGAGCATCGAGGAACTGGTGACCGAACTCAAGGAAAAGGTCACCATCCTGATCGTGACCCACAACATGCAGCAGGCGGCGCGGATTTCCGACTTCACCGCCTACATGTATCTCGGCGAGATGGTCGAGTTCGGCGTCACCGACCAGATCTTCATCAAGCCGACGAAGAAGGCGACGGAAGACTACATAACGGGAAGGTTCGGATGACGCTTGCCGTGATGCAGCGGCGCAGGCCAGGGTGATCGCAGCGAAACTTAAGTCGCGGAGCGCTGGCCGAAACCACTGCTCGAAAGGGCGCTTCGGCTGAAGTTCGACACTTGACGGTGCCGGCAATGTCCGGGAACGAACTGGCTTACGGCGCGCGGGTCTCAATCGACATACGGGGAACAAAGGATGAAGATCAAACCTCCATCGCAGGAGTATCTCGACAGGGCCGCGGCGCTGTCGCGTGACGAAGTCGAGCGCCTTTTCTCGAGGATGCGCGGCAAGCTCGCGCGCCGGTTCGAAAACGAGAAAATTCCGTCATTGGATGCCGTGGCGCTGCAGTTGCAGATTGAAGACGAGGATCTGGCCGAGTGGCGCGAGCGCTGGGCCGAACTGTCCGCCCGCGACGAAAAAAAGCAGAAGCGTTCCTGATCCGCGGCTACGCGGTGCTTCCCGGCCTATTCCCCTGACCGGCCGTTTCTGCACCGCGAAATCGGCAGCGATCCGGCCGCGGCGAGATCCGCTGGCGAGGGTGACAGCGACTCGAGAAAGGCTACCAGATCAGCGCTCTCCGGTTCGCTCAGGCCCAGCGGTTTGAGTATGCGCTCGCCGTCGCTGTGCAGGCGCTCCTCGTCAAGTTCCGAGTAATGGCGTACCACCTCGCGCAAGCTCGCGAGGCTGCCGTTGTGCATGTAGGGCGCCGTCAGCGTGAGGTTGCGCAGGCCGGGCACCTTGAACTCCCCGAAGTTGCGATGCTCCGGCCGCAGGTGGCGGGTGCCGGTGGCGTTCTCACCTGAGGCGTCGTCGTTGAACGCTCCGAGCAGGTTATAGGGGCTGGCCGACAGGCGCTTGATGCCGCCTTGCCGCCCCGGGTCGACGCCGGCGGGCCTGATGAAGAACGGCACGCCGATGTCGGCGAACTCGCCGTTGCTAAACAGCGGGCCGGCGTGGCAGGTCGCGCATTGGCCGCGGCCGAGAAACAGTTTCAGCCCGCGCCGGGCATCCGCCGGATAGCGGCTTGCCGCAACCGCGTCGCCGCGCCCCAGCGCCTCGCGGAATGCGTCGAAGGCGGTCGCCGGCGAGGCCAGGGTTTCCTGCCAGGCGGCAAGCGCCTTGGCGACGTTAACCATCAGTTCGGGATCCCTGGCCTGTGGCGGCTTGCCGAAGGCCAGGCGGTAGTGGCAATCGAGCTCGGCCCGGCTGCGCAACAGGCGCGCGGTGCGTGCGGCGTTGCCGCCCATCTCGCGCCGATCGAGGATGGGGCGCAGGCTGGACGACCAGAGGCTGTCGTGGCCGCCATCCCAGCCAAGCCAGCGTTG
>JALHNN010000393.1:1943-3548 GCA_022843505.1 Sulfuritalea sp. | reverse complement strand
GCCTAGTCCATTGAAACAATGAGATCGCACCCCATATGAGGTGAATGGGAAAAATGAACTTGAGCAAGACCGAACGGGAGGAGCTGACCAGCTTGCAACGCAAGCGTGCGGCGCCAGTGGCGCAGGTGCGACGCGCGAAGCTGATCCTTCTGCTTGATGATGGGGTGTCGCGGGACGCGATCATGAATGCGCTGGGCTGCGACTCGCGTTTCATCGCGACGTGGAGAACACGCTTCAGTGAGGAGCGACTGGCCGGTTTGTACGGTCGGCATCCGGGGCGTGCGCCGCGACGCAACCTTCCGCGCCTGGAAGCCCGTGTGCTCGACTACACGCTGAAGCGCAAGCCGAAGGACGGTTCGACCCACTGGAGCAGCCGCAAGCTGGCGACCGAGCTGGGTATCTCGTTCATGGACGTGCAGCGCATCTGGCGCCGCCATGACCTGAAGCCCCATCGTGTGGAGCGGCACATGGTTTCCAACGATCCAGACTTTGAGTCGAAAGCTGCCGATGTGATTGGTCTGTATCTGAATCCGCCAGCCCACGCGGCCGTGTTCTGCGTGGATGAGAAGACAGCGATTCAGGCGCTCGACCGCAAGGATCGGATGCTGCCGTTGTCGCCCGGACGTGCCGAGAGCCACGGCTTTGAATACAAGCGCAATGGCACGCTCAGCCTGTTTGCCGCGCTGAACACCGCCACCGGCGAGGTGGTGGGCAAGACGGCGGCACGTCACACCAGCGCGCAATTCGTCGCCTTCCTGAGCGACGTGGTCGCCAGTCAGGCCACGGGGCGCGAGATTCACGTCATCTGCGACAACGTCAGCAGCCACAAGACCGCGGCGGTCGATGCCTTCCTTGTCGATCATCCCAACGTCTCGATGCATTTCACGCCCACCTACAGTTCCTGGTTGAACCAGGTCGAGAACTGGTTCGGCCGCATCCAGCGTGATGTCATCGCCCGCGGCATCTTCACCAGCACCGCCGACTTGCACAAGAAACTCATGCGCTACATCCGCCAGTACAACAAGAATGCCAAACCTCTGAAGTGGAAGTACGCCGATCCTTCTCGCCGCATTCGGTGCAATTCTTCTGTTTCATCGGACTAGGATTCGAAACGAAACCTCGCGGGCAAGTCGCGAAGGATCAGTCGGGCAGGGCGACCTTGCCGTCGGTGCTGAACTGGTAGTCGCGGAAGATGTGTTCCGCGCTCAGCAGCCGGTAGCTGCCGTCCTCGTTGCGCCGCGTGGTGTCCTTCAGCTTGTAGGTGTAGTGGCCGCAGGTCCAGATTTCGAAGTTGCGCATGTGGGTGCACAGGCAGGTCTTGTCCATCACCTTGACCTTCTTCGCCTCGGGGTGCAGAGCCACTTCGCGGTTGTAGGCCTCGATGTACTGGCAATTGCCGTTGGCGTCGAGCAGGTAGCCGTAGGCTTCGCAGTTGGGGCGGATGCCGTCGCCGATGCCCGGGCTGTTCTTCAGCATGCGCATCGGATAGCCGGTCGGCGAGATGGTGTTCACCTCGATGTCGTTCTCGCCGGCCTTGAAGTACTCCTGCTGCACATCCTCGGGCAGGCCGCGCTCCTTCGATACCGTGAAGCGCGTCGCCACCTG
>JALHNN010000393.1:0-1933 GCA_022843505.1 Sulfuritalea sp. | reverse complement strand
CCAGGAAGGCGACGGCATCCGAGCCGGTGAAGATGCCGCCGGCCGGGATCAGCGGGATGTCGAGTCGCTCGGCCTTGAGCCAGTCGCGTATCTCGGCGACGATGACGGCCAGGTCGTACTTCGCCCAGTCCATGCCGAAGCCGAGGTGGCCGCCGGCGAGCGGCCCTTCGATGACGATGTAGTCGGGCAGGCGGTTGGTGCGGGCGCTCTTCTTGATGAACAGCTGGAGCGCGCGCAGGCTGGAAACGATGATGCCGAGCTTGGCGTCGTGAAAGCGCGGGTGGTCTTCGATCAGGCCGAAGCTGCCCAGATGCAGGCCGGCGGCCAGCGTGACGCCGTCGATGCCGGCATCCAGCGCCGCCGTGATGCGAACGCGCAGGGTTTCCTTGGGCGCGTTCATGGTCAGCTTTTCCATGCAGTTGATGAAGATCAGGCCGTCGCCGCGCTTGGCGTCCATGGTGCGGCCGACATGCATCTTGGTGGCTTCGGCGAGCAGGCCGAGGTCGAACTTGACCACCGCCTTGTCGGTGTTGGCGACGTTGAACTTGTACTGCTTGAGCTTGGTCTTGACGTACTTGGTGTTGAAGCGCCGATCGGACACTGTCGGCACCATGGCATCCGAGATGTGGCCTATGCCGCCGAGGCGGGCGGCTTCGAGGGAAAGTTCCGCGGTCGAGATGTCCACACCCATGCCGCCCACCATGATGGGCACCAGCTCATGCTTGCCCAGTTGCAGGCGAAAATCATCGACACGCTTCATTGCGGAACATCCGTATTTGACAGCCTTGCATTATCGCCTGCCGCAGGTGCCAGCGGCAGGCCGCGAGGCGATTTTTCTGCGCGACTCAAGCCACTATCCGCAGCAGGGCTTCCGCATAGCGGTCGGCCTTGGCGGCGCCGATGCCGGCGATCTCGAGCAACTCCCGCGCGCTGGCTGGACGGCGGCTGGCAAGTTCGCGCAGGCTGCGGTCGTGCAGGATCACATAGGCCGGCACGCCCTGGGCGCGCGCCGTCTCGGCGCGCCATTGGCGCAGAGCGTCGAACAGCGCCTGTCCGGCCTCGTCCAGCAGGACATCCGCGTCGGTTCGCCGTGCCGCCGGCGCCGACTCTTTGCCGCGGCGGCGCGGCACCTGGCGGCGCAGGCTCAGCGCAAGTTCGCCCTTCAGCACCGGTCGCGAGGCCTCGGTCAGGCGCAGGGCGCCGTAGGCCTCGGCGTCGGCGCGCAGCAGTCCGGCGGCAAGCAGCTGACGAAAAACCGAACGCCATGCGGCCTCGTCCAGGTCGGCGCCGGCGCCGAAGGTGGGCAGGCGCTCGTGGCCGAATTGCAGCACCTTCTCCGTGGCCTTGCCGCGCAGGATGTCGATCAGATGACCGGCGCCGAATCGCTGCTCGGTGCGCAGTGCGGCCGACATCGCTTTCTGCGCCGCAACCGTGCCGTCCCATGCCTCGGGCGGTTCGAGGCAGGTGTCGCAGTTGCCGCAGGTGGCGGTTTCCTCGCCGAAGTAGGAGAGCAGGATGCGGCGCCGGCACTGCATGGTTTCGCACCAGGCCAGCAGGGCGTCCAGTTTCCCGCGCTCGATGCGCTTTTGCTCCTCGCCGGCGATCGACTCGTCGATGCGCATGCGGTGGATCACGACGTCGTTAAGGCCGTAGATCATCCAGGCTTCCGCCGGCTCGCCGTCGCGACCGGCGCGACCGGTCTCCTGGTAGTAGGCTTCGAGGCTCTTGGGCAGGTCGAGGTGGGCAACGAAGCGCACGTCCGGCTTGTCGATGCCCATGCCGAAGGCGATGGTGGCGACCATGACTACGCCGTCCTCGCGCTGGAAGCGCTGTTGGTTGCGCTGCCGGACGGCCTGGTCGAGGCCGGCATGGTAGGGCAGCGCGACGATGCCCTGCTGCACCAGCCACTCCGCGGTTTCCTCGACCTTGCGCC